>DASXUF010000150.1 GCA_036504975.1 Candidatus Binatia bacterium
AGGAGGTGGCTTATAGCTGCTAGCAGGGAGGCGAGAATCAATCATCAGATCCGCGCCCGCGAGGTGCGGGTGATAGGCGCGGACGGGAGCCAGTTGGGCGTGATGCCGCTTTACGAGGCGCTCAAGCAGGTGGAGGCGCTCGGCGTCGATCTGGTCGAGGTGGCGCCGGAGGCCCAGCCGCCGGTCTGCCGCATGATGGATTACGGCAAGTTCCGCTACCAGCAGAAAAAGAAATCTGCAGGCGGGAAAAAGACGTTCGTCACGATCAAAGAGGTCAAGATGGGATCGCGCACCGACCGCCACGATTTAGTCTACAAGGTCAAAAACATCCGGCGGTTCATAGAGCGGGGACAGAGAGTCAAGGTCTCGGTTTTCTTCCGCGGCCGCGAAATCACGCACCCGGAACTGGGCAGACAGATGCTCAACTCGGTCGTGGGTCAGGTGCAGGACATCGCCAAGCTCGATATTGCGCCGCGATTGGAAGGCAGAAACATGGCCATGCTTCTGGTCCCGAAACAGGCCTAAAGAGGGAGAAAAAAGTGCCGAAAATAAAAAGCAAGCGCGGCGCGATGAAAAGATTTCGCGTCACGGCAAGCGGGAAGATCAAAAGAAGCAAAGGCTTCAAAGGTCACCTGCTTTCCAGCAAAAACAAAAAACGGAAGCGAAGACTCCGGAAGAGCGGTCTAGTGTCGGCTGTCGAGCAGAAAAATATCCGCAAACTGATACCGTATTTATAGCCGTCAGCAAAGAAGCGGTCAGCTATCAGCTAAGAAGGAGTCCAAGAATTTGCTGACCGCTGAAAGCTATTCAAAGGAAGGAGCTAACTACAGTGCCAAGAGCCAAGGGAGGAAGTAAAACCAGGCGGCGGCGGAAGAAGATCATGAAGCTCGCCAAGGGCTATGTCGGAGGCCGCGGCAAGTTGTACCGCATGGCGCGGGAGACGGTCGAGCGCGGTCTCGCATTCGCCTATAGAGATCGCCGGGTCCGGCGGAGGGAGTTCCGCGGCCTGTGGATCACGCGCATCAACGCGGCGGCTCGATTGAGCGGGCTTTCGTACAGTCAATTGATCCGGGGTCTCAAGCATGCCGGCGTCGAGTTGGATCGAAAAATCCTCGCGGATATAGCGGTCGCGGACGCGGCCGGCTTCGGCCAGATAGCCCAGCTCGCCAAGACTCACCTTTCAACGTAGTTTTTCGCCGCACTTCCAGTATGAGCGAGTCTCTGGACAATCTCAGGGACGAAGTCGTCGATCGGATCGGCCGCTCGGCGTCCGAGGACGAGGTCGAACGTCTCCGCGTCGAAGTCCTCGGGCGCAAAGGAACGCTTACGAGTCTGCTCCGCGGCCTGAAGGACGTCCCGGCCGAGGAGCGGCCGAAACGCGGCGAAGCGCTCAACCGGCTCCGCGGCTTTCTCGAAGAGCGGATCGACGAGCGCCTCCAGGCGCTGAAGTCCGGGAATCGAGAGAAGGCGCTCAGCCGGGAGCGGGTCGACATCACGCTTCCGGGGAGCCGCCGCGAGCGCGGACGGGTCCACCCGCTGACGCTCGCGATGGACGAGATCATCGACGTGTTTTTGGGCATGGGCTTCGAGATCGCGCGCGGGCCCGAGATCGAAGACGACTACCATAACTTCGAGGCGCTCAATATACCCAAGGACCATCCGGCGCGCGACATGCAGGACACCTTTTTCGTCGGCGAAAACCGTCTGCTCCGCACCCACACCTCGCCGGTTCAGATCCGCGTCATGGAGAGCCGCAAGCCGCCGCTCCAGATCATTGCGCCCGGCACCGTCTATCGGCGCGATGAGCTGGACGTGACCCATTCACCGGCGTTTCTTCAAGTCGAAGGCTTCATGGTCGATCGCGGCATATCGTTCAGCGATCTCAAAGGAGTTCTGACGCACGTGCTCCGGCGGATCTTCAGCGAAGACACCGCTGTTCGCTTCCGTCCTAGTTTCTTTCCTTTTACGGAGCCGAGCGCAGAAGTCGATATCGGCTGCTTTAATTGCGGCGGCAAGGGCTCGCTCGGCGCTTCACAGCCGTGCCGCGTGTGCAAGGGCTCCGGCTGGCTCGAAATTCTGGGCAGCGGCATGATCGACCCGGAAGTCTTTCGCTTCGTCGGCTACGATCCGGAAAAATTCTCCGGCTTCGCCTTCGGCATGGGCGTCGAGCGCATCGCGATGCTGAAGTTCGGCATCGAGGACATGCGGCTCTTCTTTCAAAACGACATGAGGTTCTTGCGCCAGTTTCCCAGTTTCTGAATAATCCATGAAGCTTACTTTCAATTGGCTGAAAGAGTTCGTCGAGCTTAAGGATTCCCCGGAGAAGCTCGCCGAGGCGCTGACGATGGCAGGCCTCGAAGTGGAATCTCTGGCGCCCCTGCGTCCGGCGGACGGCGCCGGCGAGGACTGGCTCATCGAGATCGCGGTGACGCCGAATCGCGGCGACTGCCTCGGTGTCATCGGCCTCGCGCGCGAAATCGCGGCTCTGAGGGGCGGCCGTCTAAAGCTGCCGGCGCAGAAATCTTCAGGCGTAAAACCAAAAGCAACACCGCCCGTCAAGGTCGAGATCCGAAGCCCGCGCTCCTGCCCGCGCTATTCGGCCAGCGTCGTCGAGTCGGTGCGCGTCGGCGCGGCGCCCGACTGGATGCGATTTCGCCTCGAGGCCTGCGGCATCCGCTCGATCAACAACATCGTGGACGTCACCAACTACGTCATGCTGGAGACCAGCCAGCCGCTCCACGCCTTTGATCTCGACCGGCTCTCCGCCAAAAAGATCGTCGTCCGGCAGGCGAGAGGGATAAAAAAGTTCGTTACTTTGGACGGCGTCGAGCGCGAGCTCGCGCCGGAGGACCTGCTCATCTGCGACGGCGACGTTCCCGTCGCGTTGGCCGGCGTCATGGGCGGGCGCGACTCGGAGGTCGGCGCCGCGCCGCGCGCGGTGCTGCTCGAAAGCGCTAACTTCGATCCGGTGACGGTGCGCCGCACGGCCAAGCGCCTGGGCCTGCACAGCGAAGCTTCGCACCGCTTCGAGAGAGGCGTCGATCCGGAAGGGACGATCGCCGCTCTGGAGCGAGCCGTCTCCTTGCTCGGCCAGGTTGCGGGCGGAAAACCGGCCGGCAACGTCATCGACCGCTATCCTCGACGAGCCAAGCCGCCGTCGATTCTGCTCAGGCGGCCGAGAGTAGACGACATCGTCGGCGTCGAGATAAAGCCCGCGGAGATCGAAAAGATTCTCAAGCGGCTCGGCTGCAAGATTCAGCGCCGCGGAAAAGCCGCCTTCAACGTCATTCCTCCCACCTACCGCAGCGATCTTTCGCGCGAGGCCGATCTCATCGAGGAAATCGCCCGCCTGCATGGATACGATAAAATACCGTCCACGCTGCCGCGGGCGCGCGTGGGCGGGAGACCGGACGCGCGGCTCCGCTGGGAGCGCGGACTGCGCTCTTATCTAATCGGCGAAGGGCTCACGGAGACCATCAACCTGCCGTTCACTTCCGCGGAAATGAACGCTCGTTTTCCCGGCATCCTGGACGGTCGCAAAAAGCCGGTGGCCGTTTTGAATCCGCTGGTGCAGGAGAGCGCGGAGATGAGGCGGAGCCTCATTCCCGGTCTCATCGAGAACCTCAAAGTTAACCTCGCTCAACGAGTCAAAGGTCTCGGCGTTTTTGCTCTCGGCAAGGTCTTCTCCCTCGCCGACGACGGCGATCCTCGGGAGCGCCAGCATCTGGCCGGGCTCTTTTACGGCGCTCGGGAGCGCCGGGGACTGCGCGCCGAGGATGCGCCGTTTACCTTCCTTGACGCCAAGGGATTGATCGAGGGCATCGTAGAACAAATCGCCGCCGGGGACCGTTTGGGCTGGACGGGAGAGGCCGTTCCGGCGTTTCTCCACCCCGGCCGCGCCGCCCGCCTCGAAATCGACGGCGCGCCTCTGGGTTATATCGGCGAGATCCATCCGAACGTAAGCGAAGAGCTCTCTCTGCCGCGATTGTTGATCTTCGAACTTGACTTTGAAAAGTTGGTTCAGTATCTTTCGCCTAAGTTAACGGTTCGTTCCCTTCCGAGATTTCCATCTGTTGAACGGGACTTGGCTGTCGTCGTGGATGAAAAGTTTCCCGCGCAACAGATCATTAACTGGCTCAAAGATCTGCGCCACTCTCTGATTGAAGGCGTGGAGGTGTTCGATCAATACCGCGGCGCTCCCATTCCGGAAGGCAAGAAGAGTCTGGCCTATACCATTTCGTATAGGGCGGAAGACAGAACTTTGACCGACGCGGAGGTACAAGACCTGCATCAGGAACTGGTGTCGCGGATCGGCGAGCGCTTCGGCGCTCAGCTCAGAGGGTGACGCTGCCGGCGCGCTCGACCGAAAAAGAGAGGTGGGAAGATGACCAAAGCTGAAATCATCGCCCGGATTTACGAGAAGGTGGGGTTCGCGAAGAAAGACGCCACGGACGTGGTGGAGGCTACTTTTGAAATCATCAAAAGTTGCTTGGAGAAAGGGGAGAAGGTCAAGGTCTCCGGATTCGGCAACTTCGTGGTCAACACCAAGCGGCCGCGCAAGGGACGGAACCCTCAGACCGGCGAAGAGATCATCATCGTCGGCCGCAAAGTCCTCACCTTCAAGCCGAGCCAGATTTTAAAAAAGAGCCTCAACAGCGGCGCGTCCACTTAGGAACTTTCTCTCATGCCTCCTCGGCTGCCCGACAAAATCTATTTCAAGATCGG
>DASXUF010000151.1 GCA_036504975.1 Candidatus Binatia bacterium
GCGCCCTTCCGCTCCGGATCCTTGTCGATCTCATCCTTGACGGTGCGGGACATAACTTGCTCCCGGATAGGCCCGTCCTGGTGAACCGTCGCGACGCCGTGGAAGCGGAAGTTGAGTCTGGTTTTCGCGTCCCGGAAAAGCACGACGACTTTGGGATTTTCCAGGACATTTTTGAGATGCTGCCGTCTTGTGCGCTCCCAGTATGCGAGCGACTTGTTGTCAAAGACCATCATGCTGCCTTTGTAGCCGATGTCCGGCTCGCCGTCCTTGGATACCGTGGCGAGGACGCATGGGCAGCCGTTCGCCAGGGCGTTGTCGATCAATTCGGGTATTTTGTCCGTTAGAGCAATCATGTGCCTAACCTCCTCTTCAAAATTTTTTAGCCCGATGAGCCTATGGTTGTTTCATCCTTCATCCCTCATCCTTTCTCAAACCGGCCATTGTTCCAGACGATACGCCTGGTCCCAAAAAAGAAATTCGTAGCGGCTGCTGAGAATAAAATGGTCACGCAGGAGCTTTTTCTCTTCGCCTCGGGCGCCCGCGGCGAGGCGGTCCATCAACCATATCTGCTCCCGCACCGGTTTCCAATAATCCTCTGACGCGTAAATCTCGATCCACTCGCGGTAAATCGCCGGCTTTCTTGGCCGCCTGCGATAGAGTCTCCTTCCTACCTCGCCGTAAATCCAGTAGCACGGTAGCACCGCGGCGACGATTTCCGCCAGGCTCCCGCCTCGGGCCACGGCCTGAAGATGCTTCGTGTACGCTTCGGTGACCGGCCCTTTGGGCGTGCGGTCGAGCTGCCGCTGCGAGAGGCCCAGGCTCTTTCCAAAGCTCGCATGAAAGCTTCGCTCCACTTCGACGGCGATCAGCGCGTGGCGGCAGAAGATTTCCAGAGTTTTTAGATCCGGCGATTTCGCGCCTCCAAGGCAGAGGACCTGGGCGAAGTCGAGGAGGTAAACGTAGTCCTGCAAGATAAAATAGACGAACCGGTCCATCGGCAGGGTGCCGGCGCGAAGCTCGTCCAAAAAGGGGTGGGCGTGAACGGCGTGCCAGATTTTATCCGTCTCGCGTCGCAACTGTCGTGTGAAAAGTCCGGCCATCGGGCGCCGCCGAATTTCCTTTCTTCCCGGGAGAAGGGAGGGCAAATTTCCCGTCTGTCGCTGCTTGCAGTTTAAGCGGATTCTTTCTATAACATAGCCGCATCGGGTTGTCACTTTATCGCCGCGGATCTTTCGCGGCGGGACGGAAGGATTCCAATGAAGAAAAAGATTCGCCTGCGCGTCAACGGGAAAAAAGTCGAGCAGGAGGTTCCGACGAACCGCTTGATGATCGACTTTCTCCGCTACGATCTCGGCCTCACGGGCACCAAGGAGGGTTGCAGTGTCGGTGTCTGCGGCGCGTGCACGGTGCTCATGGACGGGGAGATGATCAGCTCCTGTCTTGCGCCCGCGGTGTTCGCGGACGGACACGACATCACGACGGTCGAGGGGCTGGCCAAAAACGGCGAGCTTCACCCGGTGCAAAAGAGCTTCATCAAGTACGGCGGCTTCCAGTGCGGCATCTGCACGCCGGGCCAGGTTGTCGCGGCCAAAGCCCTGCTGGACAGAGTTCCGAAGCCGAACGAAGAGCAGATCAAAGACTGGATGATGGGCAACCTCTGCCGCTGCACCGGCTACTACAAGATCATCGAGTCGATTCAAAAAGCGCATCAGTTCGCTAGATAAGGACCGATCATGCAGCCCTTTGAATATCGCACTCCGAAGAGCCTCAAGGAAGTTCAACAGGAATTGAAGCAGTTCGGCACGGACGGCAAGCTCATCGCCGGCGGCACGGCGCTCATTATTATGATGAAGCAGCGCCTGGTGCAGCCGACGTGCCTCATCAGTTTGCGCTCCGTGCGCGGCCTCAGCGGCATCGTGGAAAAAAACGGCGACCTCCGCATCGGCGGAGGAACCACGCACCGCGCGGTGGAGAGCTCTCCGCTGGTGCGCCGGCGCTTGCCGCTACTCGCCGAGACGTATCATCACGTGGCTACGGTTCGCGTGCGCAACATGGCGACGGTGGGCGGCGGGCTGGCGCATGCCGATCCCAATCAAGATCCGCCTCCGACCTTGATCGCGCTCGGCGCAAGCTTGAAGGCGAGCTCGGCGGACGGCAGCCGGGCCATCCCGGTGGAAGAATTTTTTACCGATTATTATGAGACCGTGCTCAAGCCGGACGAAGTCATCACGGAGCTTTCCGTGCCGCGACTCCCGGCGAACAGCGGCGCGGCGTTTCTCAAATTTCTCCCGCGCACGGCCGACGACTACGCGACCGTCTCGGCCGCGGCCGTCGTGACGTTGGACAAGACGAAAAAGATTATCTCGGATGTCCGCATCGCTCTCGGCAGCGTCGGCACGACGCCGATTCGCGCGCGCGAGGCCGAGGCGGTGCTGCGCGGCCAGCCGGTCAAAGCCGAAGCGCTCCGCGAGGCCGGCGAAAAAGCCAAGCAGGCGGTCGATCCGATCAGCGATTTTCGCGGCTCGGCGGCTTATAAAAAAGAGATGGCCGGAGTATTCGTCCGCCGCGCTCTGGAAAAGGCGCTCGGCGGGTTGGTCAGAATACCCAAGGCGGCGCCGGCCCGTTCGGCGAAGAAGGGTAGAGGCTGACGATGAAATTCAGCCAGCGCGCCGTCATTCCGGTGGGCCGCGAGCCGCTCTGGGAGTTCCTGATGGACGTTCCCAAAGTCGCGCAGTCGCTGCCGGGCGTAGAATCCGTGAGCCAGCTCGACGACACGACGTATCAAGGAACGCTCGCGGTCCGCGTCGGGCCGATCTCGCTCAACCTCCAGGGCAAGATCATTTTAGAGGAGCGCGACCGCGACAAGTGGCGCGCCGCGCTGAGAGCGGAAGCGAACGACCGCAGAGCCGCAGGCGCCGTCAAGGGGAAGACCAGCATGGAGCTCAAAGAGATATCTCCAAAAGAGACGGAGCTGGTGGTCGAGACCGACGTGAATATTTTGGGCAAGATCGGCGAGTTCGGCCAGCCCATCATCCGCAAAAAAGCCGACCAGATGCTGCAGCAGTTCGTCGAAAACATCAAGCGCCAGCTAACTCAGGGTTAGCGGCGTCCGCAGGCTTTTCCTGTCTTGTTGTAATCCGCTCGCGATCGCGTGGTAGCAAGCCTGGCTCAACTGCTTCCGGCTCACGGAGCTGTTCTTGTAGTGCGCGGTGTCGATCGGGGCGTGGAATCTGACCGCGACCTCGATGTTCCTCAGCGCCAGGACCTGCCAAAAGTGGGTCGCGAAATCCATCTCGCCGTACCAGTAAATCTGATCCCGGTTGGCCTCAGTGACGGGCTCGCCGTTGATTCTCCGGTACGTGATGGTCAACGGCACGATCGGCGCGTGCGCGCGGAGCGGCGCGGCGAACGGCGCCGACTGGAACGGCAGCAGATGGTCGCCGGCGGTCGAGGTGCCCTCGGGAAAGATGAGAATGTTCGCCTTCTGCGTCAATCTCTCGACGATCTCTTCCACGACTATTGGAATCTTCCCTTTGCGCTCCCGGTCGATGTAAACCGTCCCGCAGAGCGCGGTCCACCAGCCGATGATCGGCCAGCTGCGCACCTCGCGCTTGGAAACGAAGATCGTCGGGAAAAGGCTCCCCAAGACGAAGCCGTCCAGATAGCCCAGATGATTGCTGGCGATGAAAGCGCCCTTGGTGTCCAGCAGATCGAGATCGCCCTGCAGCGTGATCCTGACGTTGACGATCATCCTGATCATCGTGACGAATCTCTGCGTCATGACGCTCACGATTTTCCAACGGTTCTTCGGCCGCCAGACAAAGATCCATAGACGGATAAGCGCTGCCGCGAGGAAGAGCAGCGACCAAACGACGAGGAGGGTGATGAGTTTAACGATCCGCACGGCTCACATCCGAGGCCGAAAGGCCGAAGCGCCGGAGATATTCACTGCTGGCCCGGTTCACGTCCAGCAAAAGAAAGAGATCGGTCGTGCCGAACTCGAGATCCAGAGCCGGCGGGCCGCAAAGCAGAGCTCCGACTCTAAGATAGCCCTTGATGAGGCTCGGCAGCCGGAAGAAAAGGCCCTCGCGGTCCGTAATCTCCACATCTTCCTGCACGCCTGAGAGCTCCATACCCGGCACCGGCTGGACGCGAAACTTCTCCGGCGCGTAATACTTCTCTTTGATCAGCGCGATGGACTGGCTGACCTCCCGCTGATCGGTCGTGGGAAAACTGGCGCAGCCGAAAAGATAGCGCACTCGATGATCTTTAACGTACTCCGCGATCGCTTGCCACATGAGATGGATGAGCGCCCTATCGCGATAGTCCTTGTGCGCGCAGGAGCGTCCGAGCTCCAACAGTTCGCCGTCGAGCTTCTTGATATTTTCCAGGTTGAATTCCTGCTCAGAGTAAAAGCCGAAGTGCTGCCCCGCCTGCGAGCCGAGCAGAAGCCGGTACGTGCCGACCACGCGACGCTGAGAGCGCGCGCGCACGATGAGGTGATCGCATACGGGGTCGAACTTGTCCACGTCTAGGCCCCGCTGGTAGGATTCTTCCAGCCCTTTTTTCATCTCGAGATTGAAGACTTCGAAGCGGAGCTTCTGCGCCGCGCGGATTTCCTCCGGATCTCGGGTGATTTTGATTTCGAAGTCGGCCATCTGACTATCGGTGGCTCCATTGAGGCTGGCGCTTTTCCAGAAACGACTTCACGCCTTCTTCGATGTCTTCGGTCTTGAGCAGCTCCTCAAGGTAAATCTCCTCGGATCTCTGCAGCGCCTGGGGGAAATTTTTCAGCGCAATTTCCCGCAGTCCTTTGAGGGTGATTCTGAGCACGGCGCGGCTCTTTCCCCTAAGCTCGTCGGCGAGACCGTTCAATGCATGATCAAGCTCATCAGGCGGGGTGACGCGATTGATCAATCCCATCGCCAGAGCTTCGTGGGCCGAGACTTTTCGTCCGGTAAGAATCATCTCCGCGGCGCGCCGATAGCCCAGTTGCCCGGGAAAGCGGGCCAGGGCGACCGGAGGATAGCAGCCGACGTTGATCTCCGGCGTGGCGAAGAAGCTGTCTTCGGTCGCGAAGATAAAATCGCAGGAGCTGGCCAGCTCGCAGCCGCCGCCGAGACAGACACCGCGCACAGCCGCGACGGTAATCTGCGGAAGCGCAAGCAGGGCCCGAATGACGCCGTGGACCGTCGCAAGCATCGCGGGAACTTTTTCCCGCGTGTGGTCCTTAATGTCCACTCCGGCGGAAAAAGCGCGCGCGCCGGCGCCGCTGATGATGAGGAGGTCTAGGGCCGGGTCCGTTTCCACCGAGTTAATAACCGCCCTCAATTCCTGCAACATAGTAAGGTTGAGGACGTTAAGCGGCGGGCGGTCAAGCGTTACCCACGCTACCCGGTCTCTCTTTTGCATTAAAACAAGCATCGTTAGCAGCGAGAGGAAAATAGGGTATGTTTGTGAATTATTACGGCGTTAGACGCCCAATGATGTCTCATGCCGGTCTCCTTTTTGTAAACTACGGACCTATTTTTTACAAGCGCGAGTTTTGCCACGTTTGACAAGGGGAAAGGGAAAACTTACACTACAACCGTTTTTGCCGATATGAGGAGGGCTTTATGAAGACAGCTCGCTTTGGGATCCTTCCGCTGGCTCTGTGGGCTGCGGTATGCTTCACTCCGGTGAATGCGCCGGCCGCCTGGGATGAATACGACGACAGCCAATCCCACCCGCTTAGGCTGCTGGCCTACATTGCTTACCCCGGCGGCTTTCTTACGGAATGGTTTGTTACACGGCCGTTTCACTTTATCGTCAGCGCCAGCAAGCCGCAAGAGGAATTCTTTGGCCACCGGCCGCATCCGCCTCTCTTCGCCGATCCGGAGCCTGGCTATGACTTCGGTGTGCCGAAGCGACCCCCGACGCCGGGACCGGCGGTCCGCAAACCGGCTGCCCGGCAAGAACCCGTTGCAGAGAAAGTGACCGTCCAGCAAGTTTCGGTAGAGAAGACGGTTTACAAAGAAGTGCCGAAAATCGTCGAGGTCGAAAGGGTTGTGTTTCCCGATATCGCTTTTCGTTTCGACTCCTCCGAGCTCACGGACCTAGGCAAGGGCAAGATTTATCTTCTGGCGCAAAAAATAAAAGAGAAGACAGACGTCCTCGTGTCGATCGAAGGCCATACCGATTACGTCGGCAGCGACGAATACAATCAGAGACTCGGGCTCCGGCGCGCGCAGAGAGTCATGAAGGAGCTGGCCGACCTCGGGATCGACCCGAGCCGTGTGTCGGTATCGAGTTTTGGCGAATCCAAGCCGCTGGTCGACCAACAGACCGACTGGGCCCGCGCCGTCAATCGCCGGGTCGAGTTTACGATCACGCCCGCTAAATAAAAAATTTTGAATTCTTAGTTTTGAATTTTGAATGAGGCCCGGCCATAAATGCCGGGCCTTTTTTTTCGCTTGAGGTGGTTGTATGTCCTTTATTCAGAATTCATCATTCAACCCTTCGAGAACCTCAGGGTTGACCCTGAGCAACGTCGAATGGGTCAAAATTCATCATTCCCCGTGAAGTACCAGCCCAAAGACGCCTTTTATCGCAAAGCCAAAAAGGAAGGATACCGTTCGCGCGCGGCCTACAAGCTCCTGGAGCTTGGCCGGCGCTTTCAGCTCATCAAGCCGGGCGATCGCGTAGTGGATCTCGGCGCGGCGCCGGGAGGATGGCTCCAGGTCGCGGCTGAGCTTGCCGGGCCCAAGGGAAAAATCGTAGGCATCGATCTCCAGCCCATTCAACCGTTTCATGAGCCGAACATCGTCGTCCTGCAGGGCGACGCTGCCTCGGAGGAGTGCGCGAAAAAAATCGCCGAGCTGTTGGGCGGACCGGCGGATTGCGTTCTCTCGGACCTCGCGCCGAAGTTGACCGGAATTCACGACGCCGATATTGCCCGCTCCGTCGAGTTGATTCGTCTGGCGCACGCGGTCGCGCGCCGTCTTCTTCGTCCGAGAGGAAACTTCCTTGCCAAGAGCTTTGTCGCGGAAGAGCTGCACGAGTTCTTCCTGGCGCTCAAGCGCGACTTTTCATCCGTTGACCGCACGCGCCCCGAGGCGACGCGCAAAGGCTCTTCGGAGATTTATTTCTGCGCCAGAGGATTTCGCGGCGCCAACGCGGCTTGACGATAAAGACCGTTACCCGCTCTCCGAGGCCGAGGGGCGCGAGGAAGAGGCCGTGGACGTCCGATGAGACCGGCTCGACTCTTGGTACTACTCTATCGGCCACGGCCGAAGACCCGCGCCCCTCGGCCGCCCTTTTTTACTCTACCGTGACGCTCTTGGCGAGGTTGCGCGGTTGATCGACGTCGGTGCCGCGCGCGACGGCGACATGATAGGCGAGGAGCTGCAGCGGAATCGTGAGCACGACCGGTGTGAGGAAGTGAGAGGCTTCAGGAACGACCACGCTGCGGTAAGCCTTTGCGCCGATCGTCTCGCCGTCGCGGTTGGTGACCGTGATGATCTTTCCTCCCCGGGATTCCACTTCTTTGAGATTCGAGAGCGTTTTTTGAAAATGGCGGTCCCGCGGCAGGAGCACCACGATCGGCATTTTTTCATCGACCAGAGCGATCGGCCCGTGCTTCATCTCGCCGGCCGGATACCCTTCGGCATGAATGTAGGATATTTCTTTCAGCTTGAGCGCCCCTTCGAGAGCGATCGGGTAGTTGATGCCTCTCCCTAAATAAAGAAAATCGGAAGCGTGGCTAAGATCGGCGGCGAGACTTGCCAGCTCAGCGTCGAGCTTCAACGCCTCTTCGATCCAATGGGGGAGGTGCATGAGGTCCTCGATCAGCCTCTTGGCCTGGGCCCGCGGCAGCTTTCCGTTCAGCCTGCCCATGCCGACCGCCAGCAGGTAGAGGGCGGTCAACTGGGAGGTGAAAGCCTTGGTGCTGGCGACGCTGATCTCCGGCCCGGCGTGGGTATAAAAGACGCCGTCCGATTTTCTCGCGATCGTGGAATCGACGACGTTGCAGATGGAGATCACCTTGGCTTTTTTCTTCCGCGCCGTTTCGACGGCGGCCAGAGTGTCGGCAGTCTCGCCGGATTGGCTGATGAGCAGGAGGAAGTCGCCGGCCTTGATGAGCGGCGCCCGGTAGCGAAATTCCGACCCGTAATCCACCTCGGCCGGGACGCCGGCGATCTCTTCGAGCAAGAATTTTCCCACCAACGCGGCGTGCCACGCCGTGCCGCAGGCGACCAGGTGGATTCTCTTCACCTGGCGCATCTGGCTCGCGCTCAGCGGAATTCCTTCGAGCGCGACCGCGCCTTCCTTGAGCGAGATCCGCCCGCGGAACGTATCGGTCACCGTCCGCGGCTGCTCGTGGATCTCCTTGAGCATGAAGTGGGGATATCCGCCTTTCTGCGCGGCCACGGCGTCCCAGGTGATCTCCTTGAAGGGACGGTTCAAGGGTTTCCCCTTGCCGTTCATGATCCGAAAGCCGGCGGCTTTGACTTCGGCCAGCTCGCCGTCTTCGAGAAAGGTCACTTTGCGAGTGTGATCGAGGAGCGCGGGGATGTCCGAGGCGATGAGCGTTTCCTCTTCGCCCCGGCCGAGCACGATCGGCGTCGAATTCTTGGCCACGATCAGGCGCGCGGGATCTTTGAGGTTCAGAAAGACCAGGGCATAGGAGCCCTGGATTTCCCCAAGACTATTTTGCACCGCGGTGAGGAAGTCCACGCCGCGCTGAATTTTTTCATTGACCAGATGGGCGACGATCTCGGTGTCGGTCTCCGAGGTAAAGTGGGCGCCCTTTTTCAAAAGATGCGCCTTCAGCTCCAGATAGTTCTCGATGATGCCGTTGTGGACGACGACGACATTGCCGGCCTGGTGGGGATGGGCGTTGACTTCGGAAGGCTTGCCGTGAGTCGCCCAGCGGGTATGGCCGATGCCGACGTTTCCGGGAGCCGGCCGCTTGAACAGCATCGCTTCGAGGTTGGCGAGCTTGCCCTCGCAGCGGCGGATCGCCACCTCACCGCCGTTCAAGACGGCCACTCCGGCCGAGTCGTAGCCCCGGTACTCGAGCTTTCGGAGACTTTCCAAAATGATCGGCGCAGCGTCGCGCTGGCCGATGTATCCGACGATGCCGCACATCAGACTTTAAGCTTCTCCATTTTTTTTCGTTTTTGCTCGGTCCAGCCGTCTCTTACCTTTTCCACCCGTTCGTTGTACACCAGAGCGCCCGCGGGCACCTCGCGGCGCACCGTGGTCGCGGTTGCCACGTACACGTCGTCGCCCAGAGTGACCGGCGCGACCAGAGTGGTGTCGCTGCCGACCTGAACGCGATCGCCGATCGCCGTGCGATATTTTTTAAAGCCATCGTAGTTGCACGTGATGGTGCCGGCCCCGATATTGGTGTCGCGTCCGACGGTCACGTCGCCGAGATAGGTGAGATGGTTCGCCTTCGACCCCTCGCCGATCGTGGCCTGCTTGGCCTCGACGAAATTTCCCAGGTGGACGCGAGGTCCGAGGTGCGTTCCCGGCCGCAGGTGCGCGAACGGGCCGACGATCGCGCCATCGTCAATCCGGGAATCGGCCATGACCACCGAAAACTTTAGATGGACGTCGTTAGCCAGCCGCATATTCGTCAGATACGCGGAGCCGTCGATTCGGCAGCGCTCGCCGATGACGGTGTTTCCGAGGAGATGCGTATTCGGGCCGATCACCGTATCCTTGCCGATCTTCACCGCTTCGTCGATGTACGTGGTCTGGGGATCTTTGAGGGTGACGCCTGCCTCCATCCATCTTCGGTTGATTCTCTCCTGGAGGATCTTTTCCATAAGCGCAAGCTCCTCTCTTGTGTTGATGCCCATGATCTCCCGCGCGTCTTCCGCCTCGATCGTTCCGACTCTTTCGCCGTCTTTAAGCGCCGCGGCGACGATGTCCGTCAGATAATATTCTTGTTGCCGGTTCGAGTTGGTGATCCCCTCGAGAGCGGAAAAGAGAAAATCGGCCGAGACCGCGTAGATGCCGGCGTTGATAGCGCAGATCTTTTTTTCCGCGTCGGTGGCGTCTTTTTCTTCCACGATTCGGACCAATTCTCCGTTGGCGTCGCGAAGAATTCGGCCGTAACCGTAAGGATCCTCAAGACGCGCGGTGACAAACGTGAGCGTCGAATTTTTTTCACTATGCCGGCGCCATAGCTTGAGAAGGCTCTCGCGGTTGATCAGCGGAACATCTCCGTTGAGAATCAGGAGGTCGCCGGAGAATCCAGCGAAGACTTTTTTCGCGCAGACGACCGCGTGCCCCGTGCCGAGCTGTTTTTCCTGCAAGACCCAGGTCACTTCGTTGTCGCCGCAGGCCTGCCGCACCGACTCGGCCCCGTGACCCACGACGACGGCGACTTTTTTCGGGCTGAGACTGCGCGCGATTTTCAGCGGATAGGAAAAAAGCGGCTTTCCCCCGATGCAATGCAGCACCTTGGGCAGGCTCGAGTTCATTCGCTTTCCGAGGCCTGCGGCAAGGATGATGACTCCGAGATCGTTCATGAGGCGTAGGTTAAAGCTGGAAAATAGGTGAATTATACCGTAAGCGGCGGAGCAAGCAAAGAGATTGGCGCTTCCATTCGTAGAACCCTTCGCCAGTTGGGCCTTGCTGTGCTATGGTTTCGCCGGGAAAGGTCAGCCGCACTCCTAACGATCGCTTCAGGACCTTTGCAAGCAAATGCCTAAGGGGCGTAACGGCTTATCCGATCTGACACTCTTGTGGAGGGAGCCCAATGATCCAGGAGCTAGAACCGGTTGTCCTTCAGCACGATGTCTCTGAGCATGGTCTAAAAGAGGGGGATATCGGCGCAGTGGTGCATGCCTACGGCGACCGTCGGGCATTTGAGGTTGAGTTTGTTACGGCCGAAGGGAGAACAGTTGCCGTGCTGACTCTTACCGAGACGGACATTCGTCCGATGGGGCGCGGCGAGATTCTTCACGCCAGGGAAATCGCTTCACCCCAGGCGTAACCGAGACGCGAACAAGCTTCTACCCCACACGGTCACGCCAGTAGTAGGGCCTTCGCCGGCCGTGAGCTACAGCAAGGATCACCACCTCATCATTAATGATTTCGTAGACGATCGAGTAGGGAAATTTTCGAACGATAAACCGCCGCCTGCTGTTATCAAATTTCGGCCATCTTAGAGGCGTCTCAGCAATGAGACGGACGCCGCGCTCGATTTCCCGCTCAAAGTCAGAGGCGACCGTGATTCCACGGGAATGGTACCAGGCAAATGCGGCCTCATAATCTTCGGATGCGCCAGGGTGAAAAACAACCTTAGTTTGCGCCACGAACCCGCTTTCTGGCCCGGGACTTTACCTCCTCCCAGACGACGGGTCGGACCGTACCTTCCTTGATTTCCCGGGAGCGCCTCTCGATTTCAGCGGCCCATGCCGCATCTACGTCCTTGTCGGTAGCTGAATCTAAGCTAACGAGAAGCTGCTCAACGACCTGGAGGCGCTCATCTTCGGGCAGCCGAATGGCTGCTTTAACAATATCCTTGGCGGCTCGTGTCATATTCAAACCTCCATGAGCCTCACTATAGCCCAAGTTCAGCGAGTTTTCATCAAGCCGATGCGCCGAGTTGGATTTCCGGTAATGTAGTTAATCGTGTGAAGAAGAAACGCAAGATTTCAAAGCCAGACCCCGATCCCGCCGACAGGTTTTCTTTTTCTTGCATTAGTCACGGGGCCATTCATCTCAACTGTTGACAGAATGGATGGGCTCTCTTATGATGTTTTTGTCATGAAGAGTAAGAAGAAAACTTTGAAATTTCAGACGGCAAAGGCGCGCAA
>DASXUF010000152.1 GCA_036504975.1 Candidatus Binatia bacterium
CTCGCTTCGCCATCATCGTTCGAAAGCGAACGCCGGCGCCGGCGCGCGGCGTCCTACGATTGGGATATTTTGGTGGAAAAGCTGGCGCGGATCTTTTGCGAGCGGCTGAATATCAGATGGCCGGTCGACGTCACAATGAACGCACCGCGCGATCGGTCGGATTTTCTGGGCGAATAGAAGGTATCTTAAAGAGCATGCGTGTCGCCGTCATCGGGTTCGATTCCCTCGATCCGGGCCTCGTCAAGCACTGGGCGCAAACGGGCCACCTGCCGACGTTTCAAAAGCTATTCAGCAAGTCTGCCTGGGCATATGTCAACAACCCCCGTGGATTCGAGGCCGGAACGTGTTGGCTGTCCATGTGGACCGGGGTGTTGCCGGACGAGCATGGCATTCACGACGGGTTCTACGTGTTTGACCCACGCGAGTACCGCGTGCGCATTGCGCGCCCTGAAGAAATTCCCGAACCATTCTGGATGGCGGCGAGTCGCAGCGGCCGCCGGCTGCTGCTGGTCGATATCCCTTACACGTTTCTCAGCCCGGGCATAAACGGCGTGCAGCTGTGCGATTGGCTGGTACACGTGCGCTCGGACAACGAACGGATTCACTGCCATCCCGCCACGCTCGCCGGTCAGATCGCGCGCGACTATGGACTCAACCCTTGGTTTACGGCAAACCGCTGTCCGGGCAATGAACAGGACGCGTACAGCGTCGAGGGTCTCTCCAGCATTGTCGATACATTGAGCTCGCGCGCCGCGTTAAAGACTCGCTTCTGTCTCGACATGCTTGCGCGCGCGCCTTGGGATCTGTTTTTCACCGTGTTCCACGAGGGTCACGACGTCGGCCACATGTGCTGGCACGGGCATGATCCTTCCCATGAGCGTCACGATCCGAAATTGACGGCGCGGGTCGGTGACCCGTTGCTCAGCGTGTACCAAAAATTGGACGCGGCCACAGCCGCGTTGCTGGATGCGCTGCCGCCGGATGCCGCGGTGCTCGTCTACACAAGTCACGGCATCGGTCCGGAACGCACCGCCTCGCGTTTTCTCGATGCCATCCTCGCCCGCCTGGATGCCAATCCACACCCGGCAAAAAGCCGTGCGCTGGCGGACCGATTGGTCCCTTTGTATCGCCGCGTCGTCCCCGCCGCCGTGCGCCGCCGGATCGTGCCGACCGTCTTGGGCAATCAGGCGTATCAATGGGCCGCGTTCGATCGCCGGCGACGCCGGCGCTATTTTGTGCTGAACTCGAGCTATGCGACGGGTGGCGTGCGGTTCAATGTAAAGGGGCGGGATGCGCACGGCATCGTTGAGCCGGGCGCCGAACTGGAGCAATTGATGCGGGAGGTCGCGGACGGCTTTCGCGAAATGCGCAATGCCGACACCGGCGAACCCCTGGTAGAGGAAATAACCGCAACCTCCGACCTCTACCAGGGCTCGATGCGGTACCTGTTACCCGATCTGCTCCTCGAGTGGAACAAGTCACACCCGATTGATCGGGTGTCGTCGCCAAAGATCGGCGAAGTGAAAAATGATGTCGTGAGCGTCCGCAGCGGCGATCACGCAACGAGCAAGCAAGGTTTGCTTTTCGCTCCCGTTGCAGCCGGATCGACGGGTCAACAGCCCGAGATCCACGTCATCGATATCGCGCCGACCCTTTTGAATCTGTTAGGCGTAAGCGATGGTCTGCTGGCGGGAAAGGCAATCCCATTTCTCGTGCCCGGACCGGGCGCGCGCTATCCCCATGCGGTCGAGACCGGCCGCTGACGGGCGCTCTCAGATTCGTTTTTC
Organism: Candidatus Binatia bacterium; assembly: GCA_036504975.1. Classification (NCBI taxonomy): domain Bacteria; phylum Candidatus Binatota; class Binatia (SeqCode); species Binatia bacterium. The sequence continues at coordinate 1,788 of DASXUF010000152.1, forward strand.
AGCAAGGACGCACGCATCCAGCCCGACGCGGTCAAGCGCCTGGTCGCGCTCGAGACCGAAGCCGGTAACAAAGAAGACGTAGACGTTTCAGCGGCAGCGGACCTGTCGTTGGTCGACGAAGCATTGCGGCGGTCGCCGGCGGGCCGCTAGCTAAACGTCGCGCTTATTTCCTGCACCTGTTTGGGTGATTCCGGGTTTACGCAGCCCGGGTAACCGAAGGCGGACTTTGAGAAGCATGGCCGGTCTGTTCGGCCTCTTGATAAGGAATCGTGATGGTAAATGTCGAGCCCTTGCCGTGCTCGCTTTCGACCTCGACTTTACCGCCCAGCAGCTCGGTGAATTTCTTGACGATATAAAGCCCCAATCCGACTCCGCCGTGGAGTCTTCTCTCTACGCCGTCTCCTTGCTGGAACATCTCGAAGACGACACGCAGCGAATCTTTGGCAATCCCCATTCCCGTATCCGCCACCTTGAACTGCACGGCCTTCGCGTCCGGAACGCATCGGGCCGAGACGGTCACGCCGCCGTTGTCGGTGAACTTTATGGCATTGTTGATCAGGTTCTCCAGAATGTGCCTGAGTTTTCTCACGTCGGTCCTAACGACCGGAAGCTCCGCGGGATAGTCCCAGGCAAGGGTGATTTTTTTCTCCTGGATCACGGCGTAGGTGGATTTAAGATCGTCAAGAATATCCCTCACGCTGACATCGTTCCTCTCCACCTTGACAGCCTCGGCGTGAAGCGAGGCCGCGTACAAGATGCTGTTGATCATGTAGAGCTGATCGTGTCCCTGGCGCAAGACCTTGTTCAAGGCCTCCTCCTGCCGTGGATTGATCTCTCCCAACACCCGCTGCTTGATCATCCCGGCGTAACCCATGGCTACGGCCAACGGCGTCCTTAGCTCGTGCGACATGACGCTCAGAAATTCACCCTTCAGTTTGTTGGCGGCATCCGACGCGACCGCGCGGTTCTTGGTTTCCTCATATAGTCGGGAATTATTGATCGCGATCGCCGCCTGGCCTCCCAGGGTCATGAGAAAACCAATCTCTTCTTCCGTGAACCGATGCTTCTCCTTGGTATAAATCGAGAGGACGCCGAGCAATATTTCTTTAGCGATCAGAGGGACTCCCAGATAAGAGACCAGGTTTTGCCCGCGGAAAAACTCCGCGTCTTCAGTCCGGGGATACGTGTCGATCTCTTCTACGGCCAGAGGGACTCTCGTCGTGGCGACCACGTTCGTCAGACCGCGGCTATATTGCCCTTGCTCTGTTTTCCATGCGGGTTCGTCGAGATTCCGGCAGGCCAGGGGTTCTAATACGCCGGTCGTATTATTCACCAGTCCGATGGTCGCGACCGTCGGATAGGCGAAAAAGCAATCGACTTTCTCGAGCAGGACATCCGAAACATTGCGCAGATCTAAAATGGAATTGATAGCGAGATTGATCTCGTGGAGCGCCCGGATTCGCTCCAGATGCTGCTGGATTTCTTCTTTCGATCTCAGGAGCTCAACCTCCCGCGCATGGAGCGCGACGCCCATGGCGTCAAAACTCTGCGACAGTTGAGCCAGCTCCCTGGTCGTATACGTCAATCGTGTGCGCCCATACAGATCTCCATAGGCAAACCGTTTCGTAGCGTCGACCAGCGCCTTCACCTGGCGCAGGATAAACAGGTCGCTGCCGAACCACGCGGCGATCAGCGCCAATACCGCCGCTAAACCCAGAACCAGAAGATTACGGCGGAGAATTCGCCCTGCATCGACATAGAATGGGAAACCGCCGCCGATTTGCGGGTCTGCGGAATAAACCACAACCGGCCCCTGTTGAGCGACGACGATTGCTTCGGCCGCCCCGGATTGCCGTTGTTCCCAGGCGGTATAAGCGATCAAGCCAAACGCCGGGATCACGGCGAGCAGCACAAGCAGCAATAATCGAGCGCGAAGGCTCGAAAAAGTAAATCCGGTCATGGCGACTCGATGATACAGCAAGCGACATGCCGGAATTCCCGGGTATTGTAAGTCGTTGTTATCAATAACCGTTTCTTGGAAGAAAGCCCGGATTGCCCGCGCGAACCGACAATAATGGAAAGAACCGGACTAATGTGTACAGAAGCGAAAGCCCGTAGCGGGGCAGCGTCACCGGGGGCCGTCAGGATGCGAGCAAAGCCGACGGAATCATGACGCGCCACGCAGCCTCGACGGCGGCAATAAAAAAGCCCCCGCCCGAGGCAGGGGCTTGGAATCTGGAGCGGGTGAGGAGGGTCGAACTCCCGACCTTATGCTTGGCAAGCATACGCTCTAGCCAACTGAGCTACACCCGCATCGACTAACTTTTTATCCCAGCGTCGGCACTTTGTCAATTTCAGGCTCAGCCGGCCGCTTTCTTCTCATGCAAGGTGCGGAAAAATCGCACGTGGTAATTGACTCCGGACCACAGGGCGACGACCGTCGAGATCGCGAGAAAGTACATTCCGGCGACATAGAAATCGATCCCCGCGTACCGATAGTGCACCAACAGAGCGCAGACCGCGAAGCTCTGCAGGATGAATTTATATTTTCCCAGCTCTTCCGCCTCCATCACGAGTCCCTCGGTAAGCGCGATGCAGCGAAGAATCGTCACGGCCGTCTCGCGGGCGACGACCAGGACGACCAACCAAGCCGGCACGTCGGGTTCGTCTACTCGCTCCATCGCGGCGAGCATGATGAGGGTTGAAATGATCATGAGCTTGTCCGCCACGGGATCGAGAATCCTTCCCAGGTCGGAAACCGAGCCGCGCCGGCGGGCAAGGTAGCCGTCGAAAAAATCGCTCACCGAACCGAGAACGAAAAGGAATGCGGCCAAAAGCGAGGTGCGAGGGTCGCTAAAGGTGAGGAGATAAACGAGCAGCGGGATGATGGCGATGCGAAAGAGACTGAGAAGGTTGGGCAGCGTCCACACGGGGAAAGTGGTCCGCTACTGTTGCTGGAGGCGGCTCCCCTCGTTCACCGCCATCTGCCCGTTCTGGCTGTAGCGCTGAACATAGTTGAGGACGCGCCGGACATATTCCTTGGTCTCGGAATACGGCGGAATGCCCCGGTGTTTCTCGACGGCTTTAATCCCGGCGTTGTAAGCCGCCAGCGTCAAGGGAAGGTCCCCGCGATAAAGATCGAGAAGGAGCCGGAGGTGACGCACCCCGCCGTCGATATTTTCTTCCGGGTCATAGGCATTGCCGACGTTGTGGAGTCGGGCGGTTTCCGGCATGAGCTGCATCAATCCCTGCGCGCCCTTGTGGGAGCGGGCGGCTTCATTGAAATCGGATTCCACCTTAACCACGGCGCGCACGAGGGCCGGGTCCACGCCGTAGCGGTTGGACGACGTGAAAATAAAATCGTCGTAGCGCGCCGGGTCGACCCATGATCCTGACATGGGTGAGCGTTCGCTGTAGCCGCCCAAAAACCGGCAACTCGGCTGGGTGGGGCTGTTGGTGAAAAGCGACGTCCCGTCCGCGTTCCGGCACTGATACATGCCGGCCTTGGCCTCGCCGAAGAAGCAGAAGATAAGGGTAAAGGAAAAAATCAAAGCCGAAGCAGAGAGGTTTCGTGGGTTAACCGACATAGTAGCTCCGTACTTTAAGGTTTTCACGCGATTCTGTCAAACCGGTTTTGCCAGCTGTGCGGCCAATTTATATGACAGGAAGCTACGCAATCTATATGCCTTAGGATAACCCCTTGATTTTCAAGGACGAGATAGTTCGGCATGTAGCCAAATTCTGACACTTCCGACCAGGAAAATACCGCGCCGTTTCAAGTTGTTTACAGAAGGATGCAGGATCTCGTTTTGATTATCAGATACACCTCTCCGCCTGGCGCCAGTCCGAGCCTCTCGACGGCGGAGGAGGTCAATCTGACATAGAACGCTTCTCCTGCCTCCACGCGCAAAATCGCCTGCCCTCCCGCCCTCTCAATATTACCGACGACTCCACGAAAAATATTTCCTGCCGATATCCCCTCGGGCGCCTTGGTCGCTACCAGGATGTCGTCGCCGCGAATACCTACTTGCAGCAGGCGACTCGCCGGCCCGGTCGCATAAGGGATGAACAGATCCTGTCCGGATTTCAGCCGAACCCTGCTTCTACCGCCCTCGCTATCGGAGTCGATCAAGACGGCGTCGAAAACGTTCTCCAACTGATCTTTCTCCAACTGGGACAGAACCGCACTGGACATCAAAACTTCCCGCGGAATTCCCTGAGCCACCAGGCGGCCTGCCCTGATCATGACGACCCAGTCCGCCAGCGAGAGAACCTCGACGGGATCATGCGTGACATAAACCATCGGGATACCGAACTCGTCGCGCACGCGGCGCAGATAGGGAATGATCCGTTCTTTAAGCCCGATGTCGAGCGAAGCCAACGGCTCGTCCAGCAAAAGAAACTGCGGGCGCGAAAGCAGCGCGCGCGCCAGCGCCACTCTTTGCGACTCGCCGCCGGAAAGGCTCTTCACCGGGCGATCGAGAAGATGCCCGATCTCCAGGAGTTGGATCACATGGTCGAGACCCGTATCGCTGTCCGGATTGGAGCGTTTCCTCCCCGCGCCATAAAGAATATTTTTTCTTACTGAAAGATGAGGAAAAAGCGCCGTTTCCTGAGGCACGTAGCCGATCGATCTCTCCTGCGGAGAGAGATTGACCTTGCGCGTGGAAGAAAAAAGGATTCTGCCGTTGATGACGATCTCCCCCGATTGGATCTCCCGCAAGCCCGCCGCCGCGTCGAGAAGGGTCGTCTTGCCGGATCCCGAAGGGCCGAAGATGCACGTTATGCGCGCGTCGAACGCGGCGTCGATGTCGAGCACGAAATCGGCGAGGGGAATGCGGCACTTTAAGATCATCATTGGATCAACGCTTCGACCGAGCCAACCATTCCGATATCCACACCGCGGCGAACGCCAAAGCCACCGTGACCCATAACAAACCGTACGCCTCCTCGTCCCTTCCGAGCTGGACGGCATTAAAGATCGCGAGCGAAAGGGTCTGTGTCCGGCCGGGAATATTTCCGGCGACGAGGATGGTGGCGCCGAATTCGCCGAGCGCGCGGGAAAAGGCCAGCAGCGAGCCGGCCACGACGCCTTTCCAAGCGAGAGGCAGCGTGACAGTAAAAAAGATTCTTGTGTTCGAAGCGCCGAGCGTCGCGGCGATCTGTTCCAGCCGCGGATCGACCTCGGACAGCGATATCCGGACCGATCTCACGAGCAGCGGAAAGGACATCACCGCCATCGCGGCGAGCACTCCCTTCCAGTTGAAAACGATCTCGATGCCGCGTTCATAGAGCCAATGGCCGAGCGGGCTCCGCCGGCTGAAGATCTTCAGCAGGATGAGACCGGTGGCCACCGGCGGCATCACCAACGGAAGCAGCACCAAAGTCTCCACCACGCTCTTGAGAGCCCACCGTTTGCGGACAAAAAGCCACGAGAGACCGATCCCTAAGGGGAGAATGAGGAGAGTGCTCGCCGCAGCCACTGCGGCCGAAAAGAGGGTCACCTGCCATGCTTCAAGGGAAAAAGCGATGTAAGGAAAAATCTCCATTCACGCGCTACGGTAAAACGATGAAGCCATATTTTTTGTAAATCCGCTTGGCCGCCGGGTCCGAAAGGAATTGCAAAAATTCCCGCGCGGCGGTTTTTTTGCTCGATTCCTTGACGAGCGCCGCCGGATATACAATTTTGGGTCCTTTGTCGATCGGAACCTCGTAGGCGACTTTCACTTTTTTGGATATCGCGGCGTCGGTTTTGTAGACAAACCCGGCTTCGACGTTTCCCGATTCGACGGCGGCCAAAGCCGCGCGCGCGTCGAGCACCGGAACGATCTTGTCCTTGACCCGCTGCCAAAGTCCCTCCCCTTGGAGGTAAATTTTCGCGTAGATGCCGGCCGGAACCGCCGCGGGCTCGGCCAAGACCACTCTTTTGACTTCCGGCCGGAGGAGATCTTGGGGCGATCGAATCGGAAGCCTGGAATCGAGCGCGACGATCAGCACGAGCCGGTTCGAGAGAAAATTGCGCCGCGTCGCCGAGTCGATGCGGCCGGTTTTTTCCAGCATATCCATCTTCTCGGCGTCGGCGGAAAAAAAGATATCGGCTGGAGCCCCTTCCAGGATCTGCCGCGCCAAGGCGGCGGAACTGCCGAAATTCAGGGCGACACTGTTGCGCGTCTTGGTCTCGTAAGAACCGCCGATCTCTTTCAAGGCGTCCGTGAGGCTGGCTGCGGCCGAGACAAGAACCTCTTCCGCCGCGGCCGGAAGGCTCCAGGCGAAGCAGAATAACGCGAACGCAACCGGCCACGCCGTTCCCATCAGCGACCGCATTTTCGTCCCCGAACGTTTATCGAGGCAATCCTAGACTGACCAATGTCTCGATCAATGGCAGATCCCCGTCTAGAAAATCGAATTGTTTCAGTTCTTCCAACCCCACCCAGCGAACGTCGCGAAACACTATGTTCACGATCTCTCCGCGATACTCGTCCACGCGAAAGAAAACCAATTCCACTCTGATTCCGTCCCGGTAGGTATGATGGTGACGAAAGATTTCTTTTGGCGGCGGGATCTCGATCCACAGCTCTTCCCGTAGCTCGCGCGACAACGCTTCCACCAGCCCTTCCCCCTCTTCCACCTTTCCTCCGGGAAATTCCCACTTCAAAGGGAAGGTTCCCGCTTCCCGCCTCTGGCAGATGAGAACGCGGGCTTCCCGCACGATCAGTGCAGCCACGACTTGCATCGCGGCGAACCTACTCGTCCCGTTTTCCCGAGGGTCCGGCGCCGCTCGGCCTTTCCCGCTTCAGAACCAGGCAACTTCCGTACATGATGCTCTGCGTCGAGCAGACGACCTCCCACCCTTCCTTCCCAAGCTCGTTCAAGGCGACTTCCGATAAGTCGCTCGTGGTAAGAATACGGTATTCGAACTGGCGCATGATGTCTCCCTCGGCTCTCGTGATTTCTAAATGCGGATTGCCGTGGCGATGATGCGTTTGGCCGCTCCGTGCGGCCGGCCGCTCCGGCACATCTCTCTTATCTCATTCCAACGGTAAAATGTAGCGAAAGAAATCGTTTTTGCCTGCGCGCGGCTATATTGCAAGGCCTACGGAACGAGAATACAATGATGGTCGCTCGCTACGGATCCATGCGCGGCGTGAAGTGCAAATGAAGGAGGCGCCACCATGAGCGACTTGGACAAGAAGATCGTCGAGGGTGAAGGCATCGTCGTCGAGATCATAGGAACCGGGCCGCGGTTCGAGTTCGAGCAGATCTTGAAGCTTCTCAGAAAGGCCAACGATCTCGGCCTGGAAGGCAGGCGGCTGATCAAGGTGGAAAGCATCGGCAAACCGCGCGACGTTACGCTGGGCACGTTCATCTACCGCTTCATCACGGAAAAAGCCTGATCTCAACTACGGTCCTTTCCTGTACTCGAGTTTTTCCCTCATTACCCGGAGCAGTCCCTCATAGGATGACTGGCGGATCAGCCGGCTGAACTGCGAACGGTAGTTGCTGACCAAGCTGATTCCGGCGACGACCAAATCGTAGGCCCTCCACTCGCCGCCGACGCGATGCAGCAGATAGACGATCTTGGTTTCTTCGCCTCGCCCATTCAGTATTTTGCCTTCCACCTCGGCTTGGGAATCGCTCGTCTTCTCGCCGCTATAAATGAATCTCTCGTTATCGTAGGATTCGATGTTCTGGATGGAAGCCTTTTCCATAAAGGCGGTGAATACGTTCACAAATTCCTTCTGCTCGGCGGGAGTTCGACGGCCCCATTCTGCGCCCAGAGCGCGCTTGGCCATCTCCGGAAAATCGAAGCGAGGCAAAATCGCTTCGCGAAGCACCTTGCGCCGCGCTTCTTTGTTGGCCTCGCCCTTATATTTCGGGTCGGTCAGGATTTTAATGACCCGGTCCACCGTGGACTTGACCATGTCGGTCGGCGCCCCCGCCACAGCGTTGGACACATCGAGCAGTGAACCCGTCAAAAATGAACACAAAAGAGAGAGAACAAGAGCCTTCATAAAATATAGATGACCCATGGTTAGTCTCTCCGGTTGCAATCAGTTTTTAAATCGCCCGAACCAAGAATGAGGCAGATTTTAAGGAAGGAAAATGCCCGATGTTCGTAGGTTTTGCAAGAAGTTTTTTCCGGCTGGGGTTATCTGGAGAGTCCGGCGAGTGCGCTGAAGCGCGAGCAAAAACCAGCCGTCAAGATCGTTATGGAACATTTTGCCGCTTTTGCCAGGCACATCTTTTGCTTCTTGACGGCTTATTGGAATAACTCGACTGGAGGTGAACATGACGCTGATACTAGCACCCTTTTACATCTTGTTCGGTGTGCTGTACCTGGGCGGAACTGTCATCGGGCTTTTCCTTGGCGGGATTTTCTTTTTATTCACTCAATCGCGGTTTTTGTTCAGCAAAGAATGGCTCGGCCACGCTCTGTTACACCGCTCTCTTAAGTAACCGAACCAGTCCCGAAACCTCTCCAAATATGAAGGGTTTTTGCTTCAAATCGGCAAAAACCCTTCACGCCTATCTTGCTTCAGAAACGCTGGCACGCCCGGAGGGATTTGAATCCCCAAAACTCAGATCCGTCTTATAGTCCTGCTTTAGCCTGAGGGATTTCTGCCGGCCAGTTCTCGATGTAAACGGGTTCAGGCTGAAAGCCAATCACGTTGAGATAAAGATACTCCCTCCACTCGTGAAATTTCCGCACATTCTCCAGCGGGACATTGAAGTACTTGCGCAGGAACTCTCGGCGCGGCGGATCGAAGACCGTGCGCGGGCGGCTGTTGAGAGCCTTGGCGTCGATCTCGGCGATCTTCTTCCGGATCGGTGCTTCGCCGTATTCCTCGATCAGCTCCCAGACGTAATCGTGAATCTTTTGCAGGATCGCGTCGTGATGTCCCCGCTCCTCCGCCTGAACCACGCGCTCTTCGAATTCGAGCACCTTCGGCGTAGTGATTTGAATGCCCTGGATACTGGCCGCCGTGCAATGGCCGTACGGCCACAAGTTGCCGGCGAGAATGTAACTGAGAAAATCCCGCTGGAGTAATTGGCGGTGCTCGACGCGTGGCAAAAGGCCGTATCGGCGTTCGAAGTCGGGGTCGGGCCGTGCATGGTCGCGGCGCGGGTCGACGGCGTTGGCCTGCCGGATATAGCCCCAACCGTGGCCGGCCTCGGTGCGAATATGATCGGCAAGAGAATAACGCCACTCGGAATCCATGTCGAAGTGCGAATAGGCGTAGCAGGCGGCGCCGACCGTGGTCTCCAGTTCGTCGCGCCCGCGATAACCGAGCCAGCGGGCTAAAAGCTCCCGCTCCGCGTCGTCTTTGGGCTCGCGTTTCGATCCATCGCGCCGCTTGCGCAACTCATCCAGCGCTCTGGTGATCGGATTATCCTCGCTGTAGGTGATTTTTTTTCCGACGCCTCTGATGTCCGCCATGACGACCTCCTTACTTCTACTTCGAGGAATAGAGCGCCCTCAAAAATCCTTCCCTATCGATCCGCTCGAGGATGCTCGTGTCTACCACGCCGAACGGATCACGACTTGAGCGCTCGGTTGAAAGTTTCACCACCGTTTCGATTGCCTCTCTCGGCACGATCGGCAGACGTTCATAGACAGCCGCGACCTGCCGATAGGCCGCTTCAAGAGCTTCCGGGTCGGTGAGCCGCATGTTTCGGCTCAGTGTCTTCTTTGCCATAGTCGGATTGGTCAAGGCAAGCTTGATCCCGTGCAGAATCCCTTTGAGAAATCGATCCAGCGATGACGGCGATTTTTCCAGCACCGCCTTGGAAGTGACCACCGAGGTGAAGAGACAGGGGATCGGCGGTGTGGCCATGTCGATCAACATGCGGAGCCCCGATCTTCTCGCTTCGACCGTCTCCGGCGGCGATAGCAGCGCGGCATCGACCACGCCGGTGAACAGGGACTGCGAAACAAGCCCTAAACGACCGAACGCTACCAGCTTCACGTCCCTCAACGGGTCGAGCCCGGCGCGCATGAGTAAGATGTGGTTGGCTAAGTTGAGCGACGTGCCCGGCGGAGTGTTCGCGATCAGCTTTCCTTTGAGATCTTTTAACTGCGAAAGCTCCGGCTTGGCCCAAAGTTGAAAAGGAACGGTATTGACCAGCCCGCTGATGATCCGGACCTCGACGCCTTTCACGTACGCGTTAAGCGCCTGCCCGCCGCCCACGATGGCGACGTGCAAGCTCCCCGAATCCAAAGCGCGAATCATGGTGGTCCCCGCCGATTGCGTCAATTCAACGTTCACGCCGTAAATGTCGAACAACTTCTGATCGACGGCAAGATAACCCGCGAGTTGCGTCGCGCTCGCTCCCGAAAATCCCA
>DASXUF010000153.1 GCA_036504975.1 Candidatus Binatia bacterium
GAGATCATGCAGTTCCGCGTCGGGACAGTGGTGAGCGATCCCAGCAACAACACCGTTCCCGCGACCCTCAGGGCGATCCCCACGTCGGCCCAAATGACGCCGGTGGCGAAAAGCAGGTCGATCCAGTTCACCCGTGAAGGCACGCACTGGACCCTCCAGGTCACCACAGGAAGCCGCCTTGGCGACGACCGGATCATGGACTGCGGACGCACGGACGCGGACCCGGAGGTCAACAAGGTAGAACAGTGGAACATCAGTAACCCGGGCAACTGGACCCACTCGATCCACATCCACGACGTGGATCAGGTCTGCCTGAGCATCAATGGGAGCGCGACGTCGACCGGCTGCAACTCGTACAACCAGTTGAAGGAGACATGGCCGTTCCCGCCGAACACCAACATCTCGATGCGGTTCAAGCCGACAGACTTCACGCAAGCGGCATTCGATCCCGATGCCACGGCCTGTAATTCCGCGGGCGCGGAGCAGCCGCCGAATCCTAATAATACCGGCGAATGTCAGGATGTCCAATTCGCCGACAACAACGGAGATCTCACCACGCCTACCTTTACTCCTGATAGGCATGGAGGAGACAACGTGACCGGGACTCAAACTGCGGCCGAGGCCGCCGGCGGAAGGTATATGATCCACTGCCACGTCCTCGAGCACGAGGATCTCGCGATGATGACCCAGTGGCGCGTGAGATCGTCGCCGACCGACGGGTCGGTCAGAGAGGTGCCTTGCGATCCGCCTGGTAGCTGCACCAACTGAGCTGTCGAGGCGAGTCCGAGTATGCCAAAAAAGGGGGCTCGCAAGAGCCCCCTTTTTTATCATCGGGCTTTGTAATGTTTTTTGTATATGCTATAGCGGGCTTGGCGCCTCACCTGGCGCGGATTTGATCGGTTAAAGGAGTTTGAAAATGCGTTTTAAAAGGTCGTTGCGCAACGCTTTATGGCTGATGCTTTTCGGGATAGGACTTTCTCTCCTCCCTGTTTCTTTAAACGCGCATCATGAAGTCCAAGAAGCTCAGAAACTGGTGGAGGAGTCGATCAGGAAGACCTTCGACGACTTCAACAGAGATGACTACACCGGCTTTGTGGATGGCTGGACCGATTTCGGCTTCTTCAACAAGGCGTTGTTTGTCATGCACGTGGATAGGCCCGTTCCCAAGGATGAGATATCGATATATTTTGGCGCCATGAGGCTCATGGGCGATGTGAAGCTACTTAACGTCTCCAATATCAAGATCTTGGATCATATGACGATCACCGCCTCAGCGGAAGTCGATATCCTCCAGGGAAATGTCCGGGAGCGCTATGAGCTCAAGATGGTCAAGCGGCCGGCGCTGGACAAGCGCTATAAGATTGCCAAGGACAAGCTGCTTCCTCTGTATCCCGATGGTTTTCCCGTCGTCGACGTGAAGATGACGGAGTACGCGTTCGAGTTCGACAAAAGCCGGGTCGCGCGGAACATGGTGTTGAAGCTCGCCAATCAAGGCAGAACAGAGCACGAATTTGTGCTCTTCCAGATAATGCCTGCGGGCTGGGAGAATTCAGTGGCGCGTGGGGCGTGGCATTTTGAGCCCGGTAAAACGATCGATGTGGTGCTCACGGGGCTGGAGCCGGGCAACTACGCGATGGTCTGCTGTCTAAGGGATACGGATGACCGGGCACACTGTGACAAGGGCATGCGGACAGAGTTTAAGGTCAATTAAGTCGGAGGCCTCCCATGGTTAAGAAAGCATTATTCTTGGGGGGGGTGGTATGTGTTGTTGTGCTGGTCCTATTCGGTTGGTGGAGCGTCGGCGAGAGGAAGAAAAGCAGCTCCCCAGCCGCCGGAAAACAAGAGTCCGTGACGTCTCGGACGGAATCGCGGTCGCGATTCAGTGACTGGGTAAGGTCGTGGATTCTACCCGACCAGGGATCACAATCCGCCGGTTGGGATCCGAAGGATGTCGAGGAGGCTATAAGAAAGACCTTTCTCGCATACAACCGGCAGGATCTACGCGCCTTCAAGGCGGGCTGGACAGCGAAGGGCTTTCAACAGGTTTATGAGCTTCCGAAGGAGAAAGTCATCGATTTTATCCCGTTGAGCCTTCTCAGTTTTCGGCCTTACAAAATAGGAGAATTCTCCAACACCACGATTGACGGACAGAGCGCCGCGACCGAAGTGGCGCTCGCGTACGGCGACGTCCAGGAAACGCACCGGTTTTCACTTGTGCGCGAGGAAGACGCGTGGAGGATTAATTATGATGAGAAGATACCCAACATTCCGAACAATCCCACGGTCAATGCCACGGTCATCGGCGTGAAGCTTCAATACCACAACATGCAAATGGAGCAAACCCGGCTGATTCCAGGGACGGTGATGTTCAAGATCACCAACACGGATACGCAACGGCATGAGTTTATCGTTAAGAAGATCATGCCATCGGACAACGAGGAAACGATCGGGATGATCAAACCGTTGGAGCCGGGACAGAGCGAAACCCTTATCCTGGCGAATCTCACGCGTGGACGCTATGTGGCCATGTGCAATATGCTCAGTCGCGATGGCGTACCGTTCGCCAACGGGATGCGCAATGAATTTACCGTAGAGTAAGCCCATGCTGTATCGAGTATTCAAACTGCTACTCTTTGTCGCCTTTGGCCTAATCAGCATCGGCAGCGCAGCCGATGCGCCTAAGCCCGCTGTAGCCGGTCGTCAGCTCGTCAACGGCCATGGCAGCCGCGCCCATATGAGCGCCGATGGCCGCTTCGTTGCTTTCGACTCATACGCCACGAACCTGGTGGCCGGGGATAAGAGTCAGACCAGCCGGGTTCTCGTTCACGACCGCTCCACGGGCGCAACGAAAGTTCTCAATGCGACGGGAGGCGGCACGCCCACCAACGGCGCCAGCGTATCCGCCGTCCTCACGGCGGACGGCCGCTATGTCGCCTTTGCGTCCGACGCCAACAATCTCATCCCCGGAGACAGCAATTTATTCAGAGACATCTTTGTCCGTGACCTCCAGACCGGAAAGACCGAGCGCGTCAGCGTCCACACCGACGGCACCGAGTCTGTCAACGGCCATAGTTCACATCCCTCGATCAGCGCCGACGGCCGCTATGCCGCTTTCGAGTCGGCCGCGATAAACCTCGCGGGCGGCGATACCAATGGACTCATAGACATCTTTGTCCACGACCGCGAGACCCACGTCACTATCCGTGTCAACGTCTCCACCGAGAGATACCAGGCGCTTGGCGGCCAGAGCTATCATCCCTCCATCAGCGCGGACGGTCGTTATGTCGTCTTCGTTTCCGACGCCACCAACCTTGTCCCCGGCGATACCAACAAAGTCACCGACATCTTTGTTCACGATAGGGTTAAGAGTACGACCCAGCGCGTGAGCGTAGCCAGCGGCGGCGCCCAAGCAGAGGGCGGCGCTTCTACTCAACCCGCGATCAGCGGCGATGGCCGCTATGTCGCTTTTGTCTCGGAGGCTACCAACCTCGTCCCTGACGATACCAACGGGTTGGCCGATATCTTCGTGCGCGATACGGTTAAGGGAACAACCCAGCGCGTGAACGTGGCGACGGGCGGCGCCCAGGCCATGGGCGGCCACAGTTTTTATCCCTCGATCACCCCGGACGGGCGCTTCGTGGCCTTTCTCTCAGACGCCACCACCCTTGTCCCCAAAGACACCAACAATAGTTGGGACATCTTCGTTCACGATCGCCAGACCGGTGCGACCGAACGAGTGAGCGTGGCAAGCGACGGTACTCAAGCCGATGCGGGCTCCGCCCGCCCGTCGCTCAGCGCCGACGGCCGCTACGTCGCCTTCGAGTCGGGCGCCTCGAACCTCGTCCCGGATGATACGAATGGGGTCGTGGACATCTTCGTTCACGACCGGCAAACGAAAAAAACGACGCGGGTCAGCATGTTGACCGATGAAACCACGAATAAAACAGCAGCGGGACCGCGATCGAAAGGAGAACCAAAAAAATGATTCCAATGAGGCAGGTGGCGCTTTGCCTCCTCCTTGTGCTGTCCCTTCCTTTCCTGGCTTACGGTAACGGCAAGGGAAAATGGGTGAGAAAAGAAGTCAAGGGAAACGCTCCCGAATTCAGGCTCACGAACATAGACGGGAAGAATGTATCGCTCAAGGATCTACGCGGGAAAGTGACCCTGGTGAGCTTTATTTATACGACCTGCACGACCGGCTGCCTCGTGGTAACGGCCAAGATGAAAGATGTTCAGAAGGCCTTCAAGGATAAGCCGTTTTCCCTAGTAAGCATCTCGTTCGACCCGGCCCACGACACTCCAGAGGCGATGAAGGAGTATGCGAAACGTTTTGGCGTCGACCTTAGCAACTGGTACTTCCTGACCGGACCCCCCGAAATCGTCGAAAACGTGTTGTTCGATTACAAGATCGAGGTCAGTCGAGTGGGCAAGAAAGGCCCTAGCGGCGAGGTCGTATCGGTCGAACTCGTAGACCACGGGGTAAAATCATACGTCATCGATAAGACGGGTGCGAAGAGATTCGAGTACTGGGGCCAGGATTTCGACACCAAAGTCGCGATCAAGGATATTACGAAAGTGATGAGCGAGGGACAGTGAATCGCTGGCGCAATCTTCTGTTCGTCGCTGCTCTCGTCCTGCTCTCGGTTGCGTCGACCGTGTTTCTCTGGACGGGCGCATCCCAACCGGCAGCGTGGGAGACTGTTCAGGTCGCAATCCCCTATGTCACGGCCTCATATGCGCGGGATTTCCGAGAAGCCTACGGTTTTATCTCGTCGGACGACCGGCGCGTGACCGATAAGGAGAGCTACGTTAGAGAGCGTGGAGCTTTCAGTGGATTCGCTTTAGAGCTGTCTAAAAAACTTGCAGGTTTCATCAAAGCTACGCCGGTCGAAGAAAAAATCGACGGTAACCGTGCTCACGTTAAGCTCCAACTAAGCTTCCCGGACGCTAATAAGCTTTCAGCCAATTTGCTAGGCTGGGACGAGGAGCGCCTCAACAAGCTGTCACCAAAGGAACGGAGCGAACTCATCGAGACGCTGGATCGTCGGCGCAAAGAAGGCAAGATCCCGATGGTCGAGGAAGTAAGGGATTTTGAGCTTGTAAGGGAAGACAGGATCTGGCGGATATTTCTCGACTGGGGCACGGGAGTCCGAGTCTCCTTTGATACTGTCGTCCCTGGCTCCTTACTTCTTCAAGCCAAGCCTGTGCTCAAGGAGGTTACCGTAACCAGGGGGAAGCTGTTCAATGTTTTCTTTAAGGTAAAGAATCTTTCAAACCGTGAAGTCACCACGTGGATTGTCCACCATGTGGAGCCCAAGGAGGTAAATGAGTACCTGGAACTAGTCGAATGCAACCTGCTCCTTCCGGTCAACCTTCAACCAGGAAGGGAGATGGAATATCCCTCGTCTTATCTACTGAGGGGAGATCTCGCAGAAGGCATGAAACAATTTAAGGTGACGTATGAGTTCAAGGTGGAAGAACGGTGAGCTCATCGCGACCGGGCTGCTATTGCTGTTCATCTTAGCGGCTCCCGCCATCTCACAGGTCCCAGGCCCGCCTAAAAGGGGAGCGGTGGGTCGAAAGGCCGTGCAAACACCGGTTCCAGATTTTAACCTGACGGATCAAGATGAAAGACTGTTCCGCTCAGGCAGCCTTCAGGGAAAGGTGGCCCTCGTTTCGTTCATTTACACCACTTGTGCAGACGTCTGCCCACTTCTCACTGCAAAGTTTGCCGGGATTCAGCGGAAGCTAAAGAGCCAGGGGCTGAACGATTATTTTCTTCTGAGCATCACGACCGATCCCGAGGCCGATACACCTAAAGTTCTCAGATCCTACGGCCAGCGCTTTGGAGCGGATTTTCGTTCCTGGGCCTTTCTGACAGGCGATAAGAGGGAGCTATCGGACGCGTGGCGCTTTTTTGGTGTTCGCGTCAACAAACGCGGCAAGGCCTTAACAGACCACACCGGGCTTACGACCCTCATTGACCGCCAGGGCATCCGGAGAATCGACTATTATGGTGATTCCTGGACAGAGAAGGAGGTGCTAAAAGACATCGCGGAGTTGATGGAGGGAAAGCATCACGTGGAGGGCATGCACGGACAGATGAGACAGGCAAACGGGGCGGCGTCAAAGACCGACCTGAAGCCAGCCGAGGGGGCAGGCGTCACGATCCTCACACCAAAGCCGGGTCAGGTCTTCAAGGGCGACCAAGTTCCGGTCCACTTCAAATTCTTCAAGGGTAAAAGAGGTCACCATCTCCACGTATATGTGGACGGGGAGCTGACGGGTATGTTTGAAGGCGAAAAAGGGACTCTGACCGGGATTGAGCCGGGTAAGCATCTATTGGAAGTTAGGATGGCCGTAGATCATCAAACGGAGTTGGACGCGATCGACAGGGTAAATTTTGTGGTTAAGTAAAGTCGTGTCATAGGAACAATCTTGAGACTTGGGGGTGCTGAAAGTGGTGGATCTTTCCATTATCATTCCAGCGTATAACGAGGAACGGCGTCTCGGCGAAACCCTCGAGGCGATTCTCGCCTACACGGCCCGGCAGCCCTATTCGGCGGAAATCATCGTCGTGGACGATGGTTCGCGCGATGCGACCGCTCGTCTTGTGGCGCCGTTGTGCGACCGCAAATCTCGGATACAGCTTTTACGGAACAGTAGCAATCGTGGCAAAGGGTTTAGCGTGCGGAGGGGGTTTTTACGCGCGCGGGGGAAATATTTGCTTTTTTCCGATGCCGACTTATCTACGCCGATCGAGGAGGTGGAAAAGCTCCTTGGGTTGCTGCGCAATGGCTATGACATCGCCATAGGATCACGGGCGTTGCCGGAGTCTCGCATCGAAGTGCGCCAACCCTGGCACCGGCAGCATATGGGACGTCTGTTCAATGTCTTAGTGCAAGCCCTGGTTTTACGAGGAATTCGGGATACCCAATGCGGCTTCAAATGCTTCACGCGAGAAGCAGCCCTCGATATCTGTCGTCGTATGACCCGTAAGCGATTCGCATTTGATGTCGAGATGCTCTACCTGGCAGAGGTGATGGGGTATCGGGTGGGGGAGATCCCGGTCGTTTGGCGCAATTCTCCCGAGACCAAGGTCCATGTCCTCCGTGATTCGACCTCGATGTTCTCCGATTTGCTGAGCATTCGATGGAATCGACTCCGCGGCCGTTATGACGTGAGGAAGACTGTAACCGGAGAGATCGCCGCATGATCGAAGCCCCAAAAACGTTTCGTAAACGGCAGAGGCCCACGGCTCATTTCGAGGACCTACAGAGCCCAGCAAAAAAGAGCGACGGGCCGGTGAAATCGAAAGTCGTGGTGGTCATGCCGGCTTACAACGCCGCCCGCACCCTGCGGATCACTTACAACGCGATTCCGATGGACAAAGTCGACCATGTCATTCTCGTAGACGACGGCAGCACGGATGAAACGCTCAGAATCGCCAGGGAATTGAATCTAGAGGTATTCGTCCACTCGAGAAACTTTGGCTACGGCGCGAATCAGAAGACCTGTTATACCGAGGCGCTGAAGTCAGGCGCCGATATCGTCGTGATGCTCCATCCAGACTATCAATACGACCCGAGGCTTTTGCCGAATCTGGTCGCGCCCATCGACTCTTTGGAGGCGGATATCGTTTTAGGGTCGCGTTTCCTGTATGGAAGCGTCGTAAAGCAGGGCATGCCATGGTGGAAATATCTCGGCAACCGCTTCCTTACCCTGCTTGAAAATCGGGTACTGGGATTGAAGCTCTTCGAGTACCATACCGGATACCGCGCTTACAGCCGGCGGGCGTTGGAGGCCATACCGTTTTTGTTGAATTCCGACAAGTTTGTCTTCGATCAGGAGATTCTCGTCCAAGCAGTCCATCTCGGATTCAGGATCAGAGAGGTGCCGGTAGCGACAAAGTACTTTTCCGAAGCTTCGAGCGCGGGATTTTTCACCAGCGCGATCTACGGGATGAGCATCTTGCGTCTTCTCGGGCGCTACGTGCTGCACCGGATGTCTCTGGCAAGCTTCATTCAATTTGATTCTTTCCCTGCGAGGTATCGGCGGGTTGGGTAAAGATCACCACCGGACGCCCTAGAGCTTAGTAGAAGGCCGTCAAATGCGGCCGCCGCTACGCGTCCGGCAGTTTGTTTCTGCCGACGCCGGTCCTTACAGGTAAGGATGAGGAAAGTCGGGCAGATGACGCATCCGCGCTAAGCGGTCTGAGATGAAGGCGCTTGTACTTGCGGGCGGTCACGGGACCAGGCTTCGTCCCCTCACGTATACCATGGCGAAGCAGATCATCCCCGTGGCCAACAGGCCGATTCTCTCATACGTAATACAGCATATTTCTGAAGCTGGTATTCGCGACGCGGGCATTATCATTTCTCCGGAAACCGGCCCGCAAATCCAGGCGTCACTGGGAAAAAATTCTCAGCTGAACTTCACTTACATCACTCAAGAACTTCCTCTCGGATTGGGCCACGCAGTGAAGGTGGCGCGCCATTACCTAGCGGATGACCCTTTCGTGATGTATCTGGGAGACAACCTCATTGGCCAGGGAATCCGGGAATTCGTGAAGGCTTTCCAAACTTCCAAGGCCGACGCGGTTATCCTTCTAAAGGAAGTCGATAACCCCGCGATGTTTGGCGTTGCCCAGGTGGACGGCAGAGGTCGAATCCAACGCTTGGTCGAAAAACCGAAGGAGCCTCCCAGCAACCTTGCTCTGGTGGGCGTTTACTTTTTCTCGCCGCGCATTCATGACGCCATTTCGCAAATCAAGCCTTCCTTGCGCGGAGAGCTGGAGATAACGGACGCAATCCAGAACCTTTTAGAGCAAGGATGCCTGGTCGAGAGTTTCCTCCTCAAGAGCTGGTGGCTTGACACAGGGAAAAAGGACGATCTTTTAGAAGCGAACCGCCTCGTGCTGGACGAGTGGGCTCAGCGGGAGACAAAAGGGGTTGTGGATGCCGAGAGTCGGGTGGTCGGGCGAGTGCGTCTTGAAACAGGGGTTCAGGTCATGAGGAGCGAGATCCGAGGCCCCGCTGTGGTTGGGCAGGAGACGATCATTACAGATGCCTTTATCGGCCCCTACACCAGCATCGGTCGCGATTGTTCCATCAAGAGATCCGCCCTCGAACACTGCGTGTTATTGGATGGCGTCAAGATCGAAGGAATCGAACGAGTGGCTGACAGCATTCTCGGCCGAAACGCGGTGGTGCGTGGCGTTAGGGGAAGTTACCAGGCCTTGCGCCTGATGATCGGCGATGATGCGGAGGTCCTGTTGTAGGTGATTTGTCGCTCGCGGAAGCTCGATATCCCTGATCTGGTCCTGCTGGAAGCTCAGCGCATTGCGGATCCCAGAGGCTCTTTCATGGAGATGTACAAGCGCTCCGAGTTTTCTCAAGTTGGAATCTCGGAACATTTTGTGCAAGACAATTACTCTCGTTCCCGCCGACACGTTCTTCGCGGTCTCCACTACCAAAAAGCTCCCAAGGCTCAAGCCAAGCTGGTAACGGTCCTGCGCGGTGAGATCTTTGACGTAGCCGTCGATATCCGGACGGGCTCTCCGACCTATGGCCGCTGGACATCGGTCGTCCTTTCTTCAGAGAACCCGGCGATGGTCTACGTCCCTGTCGGGTTTGCCCATGGTTTTTGTGTCTTGAGCGAGGAAGCCGATGTCCTATACAAGGTCAGTGAAGAGTATGCGCCGGAATTTGATCGTGGAATCGTTTGGAGTGATCCGGACGTCGGCATTCGATGGCCTCTTACAGAGCCGGTTATCTCGGTGAAAGACGCCCGGCTCCCGCAACTGAAGGACGCCGACAACGACTTCGTTTACGACGAGAAACGATGAGAACGCTCCTTATAACCGGAGGTTGCGGCTTTATCGGCAGCCAATTTGTGCGCGCGGCTCTTGAGGGAGGGACGTGCCGGGCGGTGAATCTGGACAAACTCACTTATGCCGGCGAGCCGGCTCGCCTCGCGGATGTCGCTGACCATCCTTCCTATCGATTCGTGCGTGGCGACATCGCCGATCGAGCGCTTCTGGAGCGGCTGTTCGAAGAGGAGAAGCCGTGGGCGGTGGTGAATTTTGCCGCCGAGTCCCACGTGGACCGAAGCATTCTCGATCCCTCGCCCTTCCTTCTGACGAACCTGATCGGAACTCAGGCATTGCTCGACGCGGCGCGCCATCATCAAGTGGAGCGCTTTCTCCAGGTTTCTACCGATGAGGTGTACGGAGACGCTGAAGGCAAGGCGCCTTTCCGCGAGGAAGATCCGGTCATGCCGAGCAGCCCATACGCCGCGAGCAAAGCCGCAGCCGATCTCCTTGCCCTGGCTCATGGCCGCACTTACGGCCTTCCGGTCCTCATCGTCCGCAGCAGCAACAACTACGGCCCTTTTCAGTTCCCGGAGAAGCTCATTCCTCTGATGATTCGCAATGCGATGGCGGGCGCGGAGCTTCCTCTTTATGGGGATGGCCTGCAACGCCGGGATTGGCTTCATGTCGAGGACAACTGCCGGGCGATCCTTGCCGTTTTGGAGCGTGGCCACACCGGCTCGATCTATAATGCCGCGGTCAGAAAAGACCGGACAAACCTGGAAATTGTGCGCGCCATATGTCGGCTCTTGGCGGAGGCGGCTGGATTGGAAGCGGAGTCGCTGCACGGGCGCATCCGCTTCGTTGCCGACCGCCCTGGTCATGACCGCTGCTATGCGGTTGATGCGGATAAGATTCAACGGGAGTTGGATTGGTCTGCCCGGGTTTCTCTTGATGAAGGATTGAGGCGGACGGTTCACTGGTACCTGGATCACAGAGACTGGCTGGAGCGGATGAATTCGTCCGAATACCGCTCCTATTACGAAACGGTTTACGTTCGAAATTGGGGGCAGTCTGGACGGTAATGCGAGTCGCGATCATTGGCGCTTACGGACAATTGGGGAGCGATCTTGTAACGGTCCTGCAGCAAGCCGGAGGCTATCACGTTTTCCCTCTCGCCCACTCGCAAGTGGACTGCGCGGAGGAGGGTTCTGTCCGGAAGGCTTTGTTGGAAGCGCAACCGGATGTCGTCGTCAACTCGGCGGCTTTTGTTCGCGTCGATGAAGCCGAAGACCGCCCCGAGGAAGCGTTTCGCACGAACGCGCTGGGCGCTCTTCGGGTGGCAAGAGTGTGTGCGGAGATGGGGGCTGTGTGCGTCTATGTCAGCACCGATTATGTCTTTAGCGGTGAGAAGAACGAACCGTACACCGAAGCGGATGCGCCGCGGCCCATCAACGTGTACGGCGCGTCGAAGTTGGCTGGAGAACATCTTACACAGCAATCTTCCCTACGCTGCCTGATTGTCCGGCTTGCCAGCCTCTTCGGCAGGGCGGGCGCTCGCGGGAAGGGAGGCAACTTCGTCGAAACTATTCTCGCTCAGGCTCGGAGCGAAAAAACGTTGCGAGTTATCGATGACGTCCGGATGTCGCCGACCTATATCTTCGATGCTGCTCAGATCATCGAAAGGCTCATCGGCGAAAAAGCAATGGGCGTTTTTCATGTGGCCAACGAAGGCTCTTGTACCTGGCATGAGTTTGCGCGCAAAATTCTCGATCTGGCGGCGGTCGATGCGACGCCAGAACGTATCTCTTCCAAAGATTTCCCGGCAAAAGCCCGGCGTCCGGCGAACAGCGCTTTAGCGAGCGTGAAAGTGATGCCCGCGCTTCGGCCCTGGCAAGAAGGTTTAAAGGCCTATCTTGAAGAAACGGGCCATATACAACGCTGAAGCCCGAGTTCTTCCGACCGAACGTCGTACTCGCCTCGTAGGGGAGGGAGGCAAAACTGAGGAAAAATTTTCTAAAATGCATTTGTTTCAGGCCTGCTGGATCGTATTCATGGTCCTGGCGGCTTCCCTGCCCTACGCGGTGAATTACGCAGCGACCCCCGAGGGTTTCCATTACACGTGGATCATCCCCCCTTATCACCAGGATTCCCTCGCCTACATGTCCTGGTCCCAACAGGCCGCTCAAGGCAGCATCCTCTTCAGGGTCAAATATACCGCGATCGCCCACGAAGCTTTCCTCTTTCACCCTCTCTTCCTTGTATGCGGTTGGCTCAAGGCTCTGCTCTCCTGGGACATAGGAATCATCCACTGGATGATAAAGGGGCTCGGGATCGTTCTCTTCTGGCTCGTCTATTTCAGGTACGCGGATTATCTCAAGCTAAATCTCCTCCAGAACGTGACCGCGGCTGTCCTAGTCGGCACCTCTTCCGGATTCGGCTGGTTTTATTTCCAATTTTTTGGCCTGGGGGAAAATTCCCTGAATCACCCGATCGACCTGTGGATGCCCGATGCCAACACTTTTTGGTCGTTGCTGTGGAATCCCCTTTTCGCCTACTCCCTGACCGTGCTGCTCCTTTCCCTCTATCTCCTCGATCGCGGCACCGGGGAAGGTCGTTCCGGTTGTCTATGGCTGAGTGGACTGGCGGCGGGTTTCTTGACGTTGATCCATCCGTACCATGTCCCGCTTCTCTTTACCCTGGCGGCCTGGGTGGCCTGGTTTCGCCTGCGCGGAAGGGCGCCCGGCATGCTGGCCCGCTATTACGGCGCCGCGCTCCCCTTCGTGGCCTTCGTCTTCCTGATATCGAGGCTCCATCCCATCGCCTCTCAGCATTCGATGTCGGGGAGCATGCCGAGCGCCCCGCTGGTGGCGCAGGCGCTTGGCTTTGGTCTTCCCTTTGTGTTGTTTCTGGCGGGCATAGTGGTGGGGCGGAGCGACTTCGTGAAAAAATACTTGCTCCCGGTATCGTGGGTCGTGCTTTCCCTGGTCTTTTCCCACCTGCCGTTTTGGTTCCAGAGGAAATTCATCTTCGGCGCGCATATCCCCTTGTGCATCCTCGCCGGAGTTTCGTTCGAGATGCTCGTCGCGCAGGTCGCCGGCCCCTGGCGGCGGAGAGCGCTCGAGGCGGCCGTGCTCGTTGCGGCGGCGGTTACGCTCCCCACCCAGGTATTTCACCTGTTTCTCCAACGACAAATCGTCGGGCACAACGACGATGGCGCCTACTACATTAGCCACAGCCTCAGGGAAGCTATGAAATATCTGGAACGAGAGAGCAGCTCAGCAGACCTCGTTTTCGCCGCCGGATCGACCAGTACCCTCGTGCCGGTGTATGCAGGCAATACAGTCTTATGGGGGCACTGGGCCATGTCCGTGGACCTGTCGGAGAGACTCGCATGGAAGGAGAGGGTGTTCGGCAGGGGGCCGACTGAAGAAGCGGGCCGCGAGCTGGTTAAGATGGGCGTGAAATATATTCTCATGGACGATGCATTCAGAGGGTCGTTCGGAGATCCGGAGCCCGGATTTCTCGCAGCCTACGGCAAGATTTTCGAAAGAGGGGAAGTGGCAGTTTATCGCTATGAAAAATCATCATGACCCTTCAAAGATAAATAAGCATGGCTGATACGCGAACCGCGAGAAAATCAAAGGCGCCCATGCAGGCTCGTCCCGGCGCCGAGGCCGGCGGTATTTCCCGGCTGTGGTCCGATGGCAGCCTCTTCGCCGCTGTTGTTGTCCTGGCTTTCGTCGTTCGCCTCGTCTATCTTTTTCAAATCGAGTCGATCCCTCTTTTCTATCATCTCCCTGGAGATCCTCGAACCTACGATGAATGGGCTCGACACATCGCCGCCGGGGAAGGGTTGGGTCAGGGTGTCTTCTATCAGACCCCGCTTTATCCTTGCTTCCTCGCCCTCCTTCAAATTATTCTGGGACACAATCTTTGGTCGATCCGCGTTGCGCAGATCGTATTGGGGGCTCTTTCCTGCGGTCTATTGTTTTGGGTAGGAAAGTCTCTTTTTTCTCGCGCCGCGGGAGTTGCGGCCGGCGTGGTCCTCTCGCTCTACGCGCCGGCGATCTTTTACAGCGGACTGATCGACAAACCTGCGCTTGATCTCTTCTTGGTCAGCTTGCTGCTCGTTCTCTTGGCCAGCGCGGTAAAAAATTTTCATTGGGCGAATTGGATTGGCCAGGGGATCGTCCTGGCTATGTTGGGGCTTTCGCGTGAGAACGCTTTGTTACTGGCTCCCGTCATCGTCGTTTGGATCTGGCTTGCCTTTCAAAATCACCCGCTGCGGACCAAGCTCAACTGGACGGGAATTTTCGCTCTGGGATTGGTACTCGTCCTCCTTCCCGTCGGTTTGCGCAATCTTTTCGTCGGCGGCGAGTTCACCCTTACTACATCGCAGCTCGGCCCGAACTTTTTTATCGGCAACAATCCCAAGGCCGATGGCACTTACGCCTCTATCCGAGCAGCTCAAGGCGTGTCGCAATTCGAACGGAAAGAGGCGACGCGCCTGGCCGAGCAGGCCGAGGGACGCTCGCTCTCGCCGCGAGAGGTTTCGCGCTACTGGTTGGCACGCTCGCTGGATTACATCCGCTCTCAGCCGCTCGGCTGGCTCGGCCTGGTGGGCAAGAAATGGCTCGTCGTGTGGAACGTGCGGGAGATCGAAGACTCCGACGATTTTTATTTGTACCAGCAGTGGTCCTGGCTGCTGCGACTCTTGGGTTCGGTCGGCCATTTCGGATTGTTGGCGCCGCTCGCCGCGATTGGAATTTTTCTCACGTGGAACGACTGGCGCAGGCTGTGGTTGTTTTACGCAATCATCTTAACGCTCGCTTTCAGCGTGGCCCTGTTTTTCGTCTTCGGGCGCTATCGGTTTTCCATGGTCCCATTTCTCGCGCTCTTTGGCGGCGCCGGCGTGGTTTCAGCTTTCGATTCGTTGCGGTGTCGCAGAATTCGCGAAATCCTGATATCCGCCGGTGTAGCCTTCGTTGTTCTTGTGACGGCCCACTTGCCCGTCGTTGACAAGGCGGGACTTTCGGCGCCCGGATATAATAATCTGGCCATCGCTTTCAGCGAGGAGGGCAAAACTGCGGAGGCGATAGAAAGCCTGCAACAGGCTGTGTGGCTCCAGCCGTCGTACGGCGTCGCCCATTTTAATCTGGCAAATCTCTACGCGAAGCTCGGCCGGCTCGAAGAGGCCGCGCAACAGCAACGGGAAGCAGTGCGACTTTATCCCCGCTTTGCCGAGGCGCGAAACAACTTGGGACAGGTCCTTGCCACGCAGGCTGAGATGGAAGGCGCCATCGAGCAGTTCCGTAAAGCCTTGGAGATCGATCCGGCTCTCAGCGACGCGCACTTTAATCTCGGCATCGTTTTGGGCAAGCAGGGCCGGCCTGAAGAGGCCCTCTATCATTTCCAGCAGATTCTCAAGAGGAGTCAGGCCTACTATTATTTAGGCAGAGTCGCGGCGAGCCAAGGCAGGCTGGATGAAGCGGTCGGCCATTTTCGCCAAGCGCTACTTATCGAGCCCGATTTTGCCGAGGTTCATGAGAGTTTGGCTCAGGTACTTGCGCAGCAAGGCAAGAAGGACGAGGCGCTGAAACACCGGCACGAGGAATTGCGAATTCGCCGACCAGGACCTAAGGGATCAGGTGGCCGGCTCGGAGCGCAAATGCCGGGTGCTGATCATCCTTGAAGACTGGACCGCGGCTTCGGAGCGAGGCTGGACATTCGCTCGGTCGTGTTGTAATGGGGCGGACTGGTATGAAGGAAGTTGTCTATATATGCACCGCAGGTTGCGGCGATAGCGCGACTGAGGAAGAATACCGGGGTGGAAAGGCGGTCTGTGCCGTTTCCGGTTGTGAGAAATTTGGCCAGCCCTTGGACCGGAAAATTTGGTGTTCGGAGTGCGGCGGATATGTCAATGATGCGCACGAGCACACCGAGAAATCGGCGCCATTGTTGTCTCGGCCAATGCTCTATGCCGGCGTTGGAGTGGGATTTGTATTGATCGTGTTGTACCTCTTACTCAATGGAGTTCAGAGCTATTTTCGTCCGCGGAGCAAGGGGAACGATTTGGCTGCCGCATTGCAGGTCTTTGAAAAGACGAAAACGATAGAGGTTACCGACTACGATTTCATGCCGAAAACCGGCGCGGTGAAGTTCGGGGACAAGGTGACATGGAAAAATCTAGGCACCCAAGCTCATACTGTGACGTTTCGCTTTCTCTCGAAGAATCTTTATCCCGGAGAGGAGTGGTCCTGGACTATCGGCCGAGATATCTTCACCCAGGGCGAAAATATCTACTGGTGTGATATCCACCGAGGAAAGGGAATGGATGGAGCCTCTCTGGTGGTGGCAGAATAGTGGATTCTCCGAGGAGGGCCTAAGGGATCAGGCCGCCGGCTCGGAGAACAAATGCTCGGGGCGGGCGGATGATCTTGATAAAGGGAATGGGATCGTCAAGGACTCTCTCTGGTACGATATTCGCCGGCGGGTCGGAGACAAGCCCTTCCGTCCAGTGATAGTTGAGGATGATCTCGTCGCCCTGAATGTTCGAGCCGCGTATGCGATTGAATCCGCCGGCGAGCTCGCCCTCCCCTTTGACAAACCAGCTCAGCGGCTGGTCGACTTTCATGAGATAGAGGTCGCTTATGCGGCGGTCGGTTGAAACGAGGCCTGGAACCGCGAGGAGGCGCTGGACCGAACGTGGGTGAAAAGCGATGACGGCACCGATGTTGTAGTAACGAAAATAGGCGCGCAGCTCTTCGTCCGTGAAAGTTGTGATGTCGCGCTTGAACAGCATTGCCGAATGAAACTCGGCAAAGTGGTGGCGGTCATTGTATAGGTTGATCGGTCCGCCGATGAGCTGGCGGCCTGTCCAATGCGGAATAAAAGAAGAGAGGTAAACGCCCTTGTAGAAGAACCCCGTTTCATCGCCCGACTCCTCGAAGAGGAGCCTGCCGTTCAGCGGTGCATCCTTGCGGATCCATTCAAGCACTGCGTCTATTTCAGGCGGCGCTTGAGTCCTGAGCCGCATGCCTTTTTTCGATTCGGTCTGGAGCAAATTTATGGAAAACGCCAGCACTCCGCAGATGAGCGCGATTCGGGAGAGGATAGGGAAGAGTTGACCCCCTGAACGCCGGCTGCTCTCATAAGTTGCTATGAAATGAGCCGCCGCCAAGACGAAAATAAAGTCGTAGGCGACTTTAAAGCGCAGCGGCTGCCAGTTGCTCATGAAGGAAACGAGCGATCCGAAATAGCTGAAGAGAACAAGGACAATGGCGCCTGAGGCGAGCGCGACTCCGACGTCTCTCTTGTTGCTTTTGATAAGGCGCTGAAGTCCTATGACGCCGAAAATCAAAAGCAACCATCTCAATCCCTTTTCCCACGCCGACGGCCTGAACGTCCAGTAGCCGGTTTGGCTTAGATAATCTTTTATGATCGTTGCGGGATCGGAGCTGGTAAACAGAGGAAGCTCGGCGACGATCGATGCGGAAACGTCGTCCCCTCTGTGAGATAGAAGGGGCAAGATCCAGGGGAGATTGACGAGTAGCGGAAAAATCAGGCCGGCGCCGAGCCAACAGAGCGTTCGCCACCCAAGCGACGTGAGATTCATGAGGAGCAGCGTCAGCGCCGGCGGAACGAAGATCGCAATGGATTGAAAGTGTAACGGCAGCAGCGCGCTCAGAGCTATGATCCAGGCGAAATGAACTCTCGTGAGCGCGCTTTCGCCGTTGATGACCCGGTAGAGGAGCGACACGGCTAACAGAGAGAGATAGACAGCCGGCGGGAAACCGAGAACGCCGTAGAAGAACATCTCGCGCGGGAGCGAGTTCCACCAATAAGCCGTGCCCAAGAGCGCGGCCAACAACGCGACCGATCGGGCGGTCGCTTCTCCGACAAAGAAATTTCGGGCGGTGAAATACAGGATCCACGGCAGAACCGCGGTCGAGAGGTCAACGATCAACTTGAACGACTGTATCGGAGCGAGGCCGAACATCGATGCCGGCAAAGAGAGCAGTTCGAAAAGTTTGATACTCAAGTCCTGAATGGTGTTCGACGGGTAGCCGGCCATAAAAAAGGGATTGTAACCCCATAGCGTGCGGTCGTTTTGCCAGAACGCAGCCATCGAGGTGAGATGGTGAAAGTGGAGCCCCCAATCCTGCTCTAAGATCGGCCGGCTGTCGTAAAGTCCGCTCATGGGATCGAAAAGGAACAGCAGGGCCAATGAATGAAGCAGAAAGAGCAAACCGACTAAAGCCGGTGCTCGCGTTTCCACCCATGCTGACCAGCATGCTGCTGGCGTGAAGTCCCGATCTTTTTTACGCGGCGTTTTCACGTATGGCTTTCGCTACGACGCGAACGTCAAATTTAAACACTTGGGTAAGGCACATATTAAGCTAACCCGAGGAAGAAATACACGGCGTTGAGTGAATGCTCGCCGCTACACAGGGAGTTGGACATTTGCAGGCCGTTGGAATTAAATTGGGGCTGTAACGAGAGGGTGCTCTGCTCACCTCCGCCATGAAAAAATCGCAATCTCCCGCTCGCCAACTCGCTTACGGCGGATCGCGCTGCGAGATCTTGCTCGCGCTGGCCCTGTTCGCAGTTGCTTTGGCGATTCGAGTATGGGGGCTTTCTTTTGGGCTACCGAGTTTTTTTTCTGGAGATGAAGTGAGCAAGCGCAACGACGCGCTTCAACTCGCGATGACCGACTTCGTTCACGACAGCCGTCAGCCGTCGTTCGTTTACAACTCGTTGTTCCTGATCTATTCCGCGGCGAAGGCAGTGAAGCCCGATTGGACACCGGTGGACTACCATTATATGGGACGGCTCTGGATGGCTGTTCTCGGCAGTCTCACTGTCGTCGCGCTTTGGCGGCTCGGCGCGAAATTCGACGATAACGGCAACAAGATCGGTCTAGGCTCGGCGCTGCTGCTCGCCGTCGTGCCGCTGCACACCGCCTGCTCCCGATACATAAAGGAAGACGCGCCTTTCGCCCTGATGGTAACGCTGACCGTACTGGCGATGGTCGCGTCTCTGAGAGAGCCTTCGCGAATGAAATGGATGCTCGTCGGCCTAGTCGGCGGTTTGACCTTTTCGACCAAGTACGCGGGCGTGGTTCTTCTCGCTCCCGTTCTCCTTGCCTTCGTCGTTTCTATGCGCCGGACGGAAAGAGGCATTCCCGCCGCCATCGTCGATCTCACAGCGCTCGCGGGAGCGTTTACTTTGGGTTTTTTTATAGTTTCTCCGATCTATCTGTTTCATCCCGAGAAGTTTGTCGCCGGCTTTCTCTTCCAGAGCCGATATTCGGTGGCGGGGCACGACGGGATAGTCATCGATCCTTGGCAACATTGGTGGACTTATTACATCCGCAATGGTTTGATCCCCGGGATGACTTGGCCGGTGTTCCTGCTCAGCGTCGCGGGTCTCGGGTTGCTGGCGCGCATGCGCGAGGGCTGGATCGTGAGCGTCACTGCCGTGTGGCTTTACATTATTTTTGAACATGCCCGCGCCAAGCCGTTGCCTTTTCCCGCGCGCTACCTGATGCCGCTGACGCCGCTGCTTTCCCTGGCCGCCGGCGTCGCCTTGGTCGAACTCGCGGCGGCTCTCAAGCAGAAACTGGCGGCGCCGCTTGTCTATGCCGTTTGCGGTTTGCTGTTCATAGCGCCGCCGCTGGTAAAATCATTGCTGATATCCGACGAAGCGCTGAACGACACGCGAATCATAGCCGGCGAATGGATGGAGCAAAACATCCCGCTTGGCGCGAGGATCGTCGTCACCGAAGATGCGACGGGACTTCCGGTTTCCACGTTCTGGCGCACTCGCTGGCAGGTGGAAGACCGCGACAAGAGTCTCGATACATCGTGGGCCGGCGATGCGCCGCCCTATTTCGTTTTCAGCTCGTTCAAGTTCCAGCGTTATCTCGACAGCCCCGACTCGGCGCCCGAGCGGACCGCTTTCTACCGCAAAGTGATGAGTGACTTCGCTCTGCTCAAAGAGTTTCGCCCGCGCTGGTTCACTTATGGAAAACACAGCCCGGTGATTCGGATCTACAAACCCGGCAACGAGCGCTCGCCGAACTCGGGACAGCGCCGTCCCGTCGAGAGCGATCAGCCCTTATGACGATTACGAAAAAGGTCCTCGTGTTGGTGCTGTTGTCGCTTCTGACGATCGGCGGCTGCTATTTCCGGGCTCAGCGGCTCGCCGGCGTAGAGGGCAAGCTCGGCGAGGACGAAACTCGCCTGATGCTCGCGGCCGAGGGCGTGTTGACTACCGGTCTCCCGACGATGCCTTCGGGAAAGATTTACTTGCGCGGCGCGCTCAGTTCGTATCTCACGGCCGCGTCGCTATGGCTCTTTGGCCGGGACGATTTCGCCGCCCGGCTGCCGAACGCGCTCGCCGGGGCATTGTTGATTCCACTGTTCTTCGTCTTCGGCCGCGCGCTCGGCGGGACGACCGCAGGCTTCTGTCTCGCGCTGTTTGCTGCCGTGCAGCCGGAGCTCATCAAGTGGTCGGCGAATGCGTGGATGACGATGCTCTTCATCGTCGTCTTCATAGGCGCCGCATACCTGTTGTATCTCGGTTACGAACGGGACCGGCCTCCGATGCAAGTGGCCGGCGCGGCGGCCGGGCTGTTCGCCGTGCTAGCGCACGAGCTTGGGGCATTGTTGGCGGTCGCCGTGGCTCTGGCGCTGGCGATCCGCGCGGCGCGGAGAGATTTCGGCTGGTTTAGCGGGAGCAGAAGCGTGGCCGCGCTCTTGATTCTGGGATTCAGCTTGATTCTAGTTGTGGCCCTCGGGCTTTTCCTCAGGTTGGGAACCGTGGTCGGATCAACGGGTGAGTTCAAGCACTACATCGATCCCTATCTGTCGCTCGACAGGCTGCTTATCGACTATAAGAGGTGGCGGGGTGGTTATCTGCCGCTCGCGGCGGCAGCCATACTTGGAATCCCTTTGTTGCTCCGTTCGCTCAGGTCAGGAGGGCTATTCCTTTACATGATAATGGCCGTTACGTGCATGACGGTCTGGGTGATAATCGGAAAGACAAGTGAGCGATACGGCCTCGTTCTGTTGCCGGTGCTGGCGCTTGCGGCGACCTGGGCCCTCGCCGAAGTCGCGCGTCTCGTCAGCGGCTGGCAGCGCATCGGAGCGCGCACCGCCCTGGCTTTTCGAGCCGTCGTGTTCGTCGTGGCATTCGGAGCCTCCCTGCACAGGGATCTGCTTGCGGCGACCCAGCGGCCTGACCCTCCTACTGAGACATGGCTCACTGAGTTTCGCTCGCTCGGGGCCGCTCCCGGCGATCTTGTGCTCTGCGACAATCCGGAAATCCCTGCCTGGTACCTGGGCCGAGTGGACTACTGGGATCGGGGGCCGAACTACGAAAGATACAGCTATATCTCCGGAAATCAGATTAGACACCTCTATACCGGCGCCGTGAGAGTCGGCAGCGAGGAGGACTTCTTCAGGCTGATAGAGGCCAACGAGACGAAGATACTCTGGTACCTAGGAAAAGAGCCGGCACTAAAAATCCTTTCGCCCCATGTTCGGTCTCGATTATTAGGCTCGCCGCAGCGTCTACGGCGCACGCGGGACGAGCAGATCATCTTGCGAATCGATCTAAGCGCCCTGGACTGGATGCGCGTGAAGGGAAACTAACCCGGATCTCCGCTGGCGCAAAGAAAACGTGAACAGATCTGTCTTCGGGGCGAGAAACAATCTTTGGTGGCATAGGTTGGATCTGCCGCTCGCTCTGATAATTCTTGCCGCCGCATTTCTTCGTTTCGCCAACCTTGCTTACTCCGAATTTCAAGGCGACGAAGTAAAGGCCCTGTATCCGGCGGGCGCTGCCTTCCCGGATTTTCTCTTCAGTCAAAAAAAGGGGCCGGTGCAATTTCTCCTAACCCTGTTGGTGCGTCTGGCGACCGGCGGATACGAAGAGTGGGTCACGCGAGTTCCGTTCGCTCTCGCTTCGACGGCAGCCGTCCTGGTGATTTTCTATGTTGCGCGCGACCACTGGGGCAGGCCCGTCGCATTGCTCGGAGCGGCGCTGGTCGGCACCTCCGGCCTGCTGACGGCATTCGGTCGTATTGTGCAGTATCAGTCCTTTTGCCTGTTGTTTGTCGCTCTGACGGCTTGGCTGCTGTTCAAGGCGCTCCGCGCCGACTCGCCGAAACTCATCTACATGGCTTTTCTCTGCTACGCGTTGGGGCTGTTGACGCATTACGACGCCTTGACTTTCGCGCCGACGCTCGCGCTGCTGGTTGCGGCGAGGTGCTGGAGATATCGAGACCCATTGCACCGCCGTATAAAACATGTGACTTTCGCTTCCCTGATCGCCTTATCGATTGCCGGGCTGTTTTATCTCCCGTATACGCAGCAGCCGAACTTCACGGGCGTAAGAACGTATCTCATCGAACGGGTCTCGTCCGGGCGAGGGCTGGATACGTTGGGCCAGGTCTATGAGCTGCTGCGGTTGTATTTTCCTCCGTTTTACCTGCTCTTCACAGTGCCGTTTCTTTTGCTGGGCATTCTCATCCTCATTTGGCGGAGGCGCGATGTCCCGTCGATCGCGCTCGTTTTCTGGTTCGCCTCGGTGTTCTCCTTTTACATGTTCCTTGGAGGCGATCCACGATCTCACGTCTACAACTACTTTGCGCCGGGACTGCTGCTGGCCGCATACGGTATGTGGGCTCTAGTCGAATTTGCTCGTAGCTCCTGGCTGCGGATCTACTTGCGAACGGCCATCTGGCTAGCGGTCGGCGTTTTTGCCTGCTTGGTTTATTACATGCTGGTCGATCACGCGATCGAGCATCCCTGGTATAGAAAAACTGTCCTCGGCTACCCCTTGCCAAATCTCGAACAACGAGACATCGCCGGAGTGTTTGGCTTTCCTTACCAAAGAGGATTAAAAGAGGTCGGCGCGCTCTTCGACTCGGGTCAGTTGAGAGGCACGTTCGACAGTAACGAGCGAGACGTGATGGCCGAGTACTATTTTCACAGCGCCCGATACCGGCGGCCGGATTATTACATTTACGTCCACCGTCCGCTTTCGCTCGATCGTGAGCTGCCTTTTTTTGTCAGCACGACTTACCGCCTGGTTCGAGAGATCTCCGTCCACGGTCGAAGAACGATCGGCATTTACGAGATCTCGTCGCGCGCACGAGGTGATCTGCATGCAGCCCGTTAAAGTCCCGGCTTGGCTAACGTTCTTGCTTGTGGTCGGATGCGCGCTGGTGGCCGCTGCCACGATGTTCCCAAACCTCTCCTACGGCCTGCCCTTTTATTATCATCCGGACGAGGTCGCCAAGCTGTTCAACGTCAAGGCGCTGCTTGGCGGCGCAGCCGAGCCGGATTTCAGGCATCCTCATTTCATGCTCTTTTTCAGTCTTCCTTATCTCTACGCAGGGAAGATCCTGGGCGCCGATCCGTTTCTCTTACTATTCGCGCGCGCTTCCGTGGCTACGTTGGGGGCAGCCACGGTCTGCCTATTATTTTTCACCGGCAGGTTTCTAGCCGGACCCCTGGCGGGTCTATCATCGGCCCTGATCTTTGCGACGGCGCCTCTGGCGGTGGTCGCCGCTCATGATTTCAAGGAAGACATTCCACTGGCCTTCTGGCTGACCCTCCAAACTTTTTTTCTCCTCCGCTATCTTCGCCGCGAGCGCGCACGAGATTTATGGTTTGCCGCTGTCGCCGTCGGAATCGCAGTCGGAACCAAATATACCGCCCTGCTCTCGCTCCCGCTTTTGATCGGCGTTGTCGTTTGCCGGCGGAAAGAAGGCAAACGCAGATGGCAAGGCATAGGAATAGTCCTGTTGCTGTCGGCTGCCGGGTTTCTGCTCTCAACGCCGGATATTTTGTGGCGGCCGGCGCGATTTTTGGACGGCGTCGCATACGAGTTCCGACATGCGATCGCAGGTCACCTCGACCCGGTGAGTGAGGCGGACAGATGGGAAAAACGTTTTAGGATCTCTCCCGTCGGATATCTATGGACTTATCATCTCCGTTACAGTTTGCTTCCCGGCTTGTCGACTCCCGGCCTGCTCCTGGCGCTCATAGGAGCTTTGCTAATTTTCAGACGGGACAAGGGCGCAGGCTGGCTACTGTGCGCGGGGCTGGCGCTTTACTATTTCGCGGTCGAAACCCTGCCGCTCAAAACTCCACCCTTCGCCGCCCGGTATATCGTTCCCGTCCTGCCTTTTGTCGCGCTCTTGGCGGGAAGCGCTCTCTCATTCGACCGGCAAGCACGCGCTTGGCTCAAGGGATTAGCGTGCTGCTTGCTCGCGGCGACACTGATCTCGAATGGTTATAGTTCCTACCGGCAGGTTCAGGCGATGCGTCCCGATACCAGGGATAAGGCACGTGTCTGGATTTTGCGCAATATTCCTTACGGCGCTCAACTCATGATTCCCGGTTTTGAAGCGTATTCCCCTTTTGGCGACGAGTCCGGTCCCGCGCCTGAGGCTAAGCGGGCGTATGAATTCGTTCCCGTGAGTCGCTCTGCGGACGAGGCTCTTCGTCAGGCGACTTCGGACCCGAGGAACTACGTCGTCGTGAGTAGCTTCACGTATCAGCGTTATCTCGAACGGCCCGAGATCAATCCAGAGATGTATCGATTCTACCGCGCACTGTTCGAACGGCACACGCCGCTGGCCAGGTTCGAGGTTCCGTTCGAGCCTTTGGGATTTCATAATCCCACCATACTCATCTATCATCCGGCCGAAACACCGCTCCGATGAAGAACGTTCTTGCGGGAATTCTCATTTCGATTTTCATTTTTGTCGCGATCGTGGAAGTTGCCGTCCGCGCCTATACTCACGCTTACATTTTTTACGACGTCGAGATGACCCGGTATGCAAACGAGTTAAAGGTCGAGGCTGACAGTGACCGAATCGGCCACCTCCATCGGCCTAATGCAAGGCTGGAATTGATGGGGGTCGAAGTCCGAACCAACTCCGACGGTTTGCGCGATGATGAATACACGAAAGAACGAAATCAGAAAAGACGCATTATCTTCTTAGGCGACTCGCTGACTTTGGGATGGGGAGTGAAGAAAGAAGAGACGTTCGAGGCCTTGCTCGAATGGCAATTGAGCAGCGAGACGCCGACCGAGATCATCAACTTCGCCCACGGTAATTATAATACGGACCAGGAGGTGAGCCTCTTTTTGCAAAAGGGATTAGCCTACAGGCCGGACAAGGTGGTAGTGTTCTATTTCATAAACGATGCGGAGCCGAGTCCAAGAAAATCAAAATGGGGGTTTCTTGGCCGGTCCCGATTTGTCACTCTATTTTGGTCGCGCCTCAAGGCCATCAATGCGAGATTCTCAGGAAAAACATCCTTCAAGAATTACTACTCCGATCTATATTCCGAATCTTCCGAAGGCTGGGCTGCGGCCCAAAAGGCATTGCAAAATTTAAAGACCGTATGCCATGAGCGTAAGATCAAAGTGCAGGTGGTTTTATTGCCCGAACTTCATTCGCTCGTAAATTATCCATTTGTAGACGAGCACAAGAAAATGGCTGCCGTTCTCACCGAGGTTGGAATTCCCTTTTTGGATCTGGCGCCTGAATTCCGCGGCATCGAGAATCCGCAGACGCTTTGGGTTGCGCGAGACGACGCTCACCCGAATAGCCGGGCTCATCGGATGATAGCGGAATTGACGCGAGACTTCATCGGGCAAGACAACTGAAATGATAATAAAGAAATTCTGGAAACGATACCGATTTCTGATCGTGGTCCTGCTATTGATCTATTCGATCTTCACCATCGTTATGATTTTCATTGCCGGCGATTCCCAGGACGAAGCTTTCCAGTACCAAGTGTTCTAAGACGCCGCTTTTACGTCGGGGTGTTTTTGAGCCCGGGGAAAAGACGGAAAACTTATAATGTGGCTGCAATTCCTTGATCGTTGCATAGGCCTTTGTGATATTTTGCACTCTCTCGGCGTCCTGATCGAGCCAGCGCCGGTAGGGACGACCGAAACCCAAGAGCCGAATTCGAAGCCATTTGGTGAGCGAGTACCAGAGATAGGGTCTGAATGCGGCGTTCTCAACATGGTTCAAAGAGGCGCCGTCCGATAGGCGCGTATCACAGGCTATCCTTGTCGTATGCTTTGTCAGCTCGACGATGATGGCATCAGGAGAAAATGAGAGCGCGCGTCGCTTGAGTATCCCGACCATGTCGCATAGGCCGTGATCTTCCACGCCGAAGTTTAGAACCTCGACGGTTTTTTCTGGCTTCTCGGCGTTGAGCTTCCGCTCAAGGTACTCAGGATACGATTCATTGTCGCCTACTTCGCTTCCCATGGCCCAAGAGCTGCCTATGACGGCTATGCGGAAGATGTTTTCGGGTTTCTCGATCTGGTAATTCGTGTCTCTCATGCCCAATGCGTTGGTGGTAAACCGACCTCCCTTGAAGCAGGATTGAACGTTTGGCCGCAGCTCGTACGCGACACCCTCCAAACTAGACGGTTGGGCCAGGTCGGAGCTCACGATATGATTCTGGTTACATTGGAGTTTCTTGTAACTGAAGACGGTTCCTGCCGGCAGGATAATCAGCCGCGCTGTGAACTCGAGCAATAGTAAAAACCCGACTACAAGCAGAAGCCCTACAAAGGCTCGACGAACTATCATGAGCGTTCGCTCCCGCGTTTCGCAGTATGGCTTCAACGTGCACGGCATGTCAATCGAACCACCCATATTAGGGCTGGACATCTATCCCCAATTGGGGCAGCATCGTCTCCTGCTGCGAGAGGTGACAGGAGGCCGATGGTGGCTGCTCGGTTTCCAGAGCGATACGAAAGTCTAAGCCACGGTTTTTTGTTGGCTGGCTTTATCTGCCTCGGAATATTCCTGCGGTTCTATAACTTCTGGTATTCGGAGTTGTGGCGAGATGAGTATCGGACATGGTGGGTCATAGCCAACGGTTGGAGCGAAGTCATCGAGCGCACCTTCCAGAGCGAAGGCCATTCGCCGCTCTACTTGGTCGTTGCGCCGCTCTCGACAAATTTATTCGGACAGGGGCCGGCTGCCTTGAGGCTTCCCTCGGTCCTGTCGAGCATCGGCATTCTATGTTTGGCTTATCCGCTCGCTCTCAGACTCTTCGATAACCGCCATCTCGCGTTGCTCGCTACCGCGGTTTTTGCCGTCAACGATAAGTTGATCTTCTACGCCCAGGAGGCGCGCCCCTATTCTCTCGCTCTGCTGTGCACGATGCTGTCGTTTCTGTGCTATTCGTCTCTTCTATCCGCCGAGAAGCTCTCCTGTAGGGTCGGCTATCTGGTCGCCACTGCCGGCGCCTACTACTCCCACTACGTTTTTGGCTCTGTGGCGCTGATCCAGATCCTTCATCTTTTCTTGAGGGAGGGATGGTCGTCGGTGAGATCAAAGGCTTGGATAACATCGTTCCTCATCCTTACGTTGGTCTGCCTTCCAGGGACCGCTCAAATCTTCCTCTTTACCAGGCGTGGGGGCCTCGATTGGGTTCAGCAACCGAGCCTCTTCGACCCCGTCAAGTTGGCGCTCGGTTTTCTCGGTCGCTGGTCGTTTTTCCTGAGCGTCGCTACGGTTGCGGTATTCGTCATTATTGATCGAAAGAAAATTACCCCCGCTTACCGCGGCCTGGACCTCGTTGCGTTATGGTTCCTCGCGCCGATCATATTGGTCGCGACGATTCCGTCACTGTTCGGCGTTTCTCTTTTTCAGGACAGGTTCGCTCTGCCTGCCGTGCCGGCGGCGGTTTTGTTGGTCGCCTGGCTTCTCGGCCTCGTGAAAAAAACCGCCTGGTCGAGATGGGCTCCGCTCACCGTATTCTTGACCGTGAGCTTTTTCACGCAGCTCATGCCCGCGGTCCGGAGCACCGCAACCTTTGCGGACCGCCTCGACGAAGGATGGAACAAGGCAGCCGGTTTTCTGGAAAGAAATGCCGAGGACGACGACCTGATTCTTTTCGGGACGGGATTTATCGAAGCGGATTATCTGTCGATCGAGCCGGATCCGGTGGTTTTTTCTTTTCTCCGTTGGCCGCTCGTCGCCAATCTATCATCGACCGCCAAATACAAAATCGTCGCCCTATCTCGCAACGAAATTGTTACGCCCTATATGGACACGGTCTTGAAGAATGCAGCGGAGAATCGTCGCGTCTGGGTGATCGGCAAGGGACGGGTGATAGATACGACTGCTCAGGTGTTGGTCAATCAAAAACGGTTTTGGACGCGCGAGCGAGAGCTGTACGGAAACGTACACGTCATTTTACTCGAGCGATGAGTCATCGACCGTTAATCATGGCGGTGCAAGCCAGAGCGCGCTGCCGTCGGACAGTTCTCTCTCGCGGTAGCCATGATTCCGCGCCATCTGCGTAAGAGGCTCCCTGAGGGATCTGGCTTCTGAAGTCGTCAATATCGCTAACGGCGGCTCTCTCTCGATGAGCGCTTCGATATCGGCGGGGCCCACGAGCGATTGCCGTCGCCGGTCGTCAGGTGAGACCAAGTGACTGATGCGCCACGCAAACTGGCCCGTTGCGAATTCGCGATAGATCGGGAGTCTGGTCTCGATCGCGTAAAGCGGGGACAGCGTTAGAATCTTGGTTCCTCTGCTATTACTTGCGGCCAGGTGCCGGGCAATTTCCGCCGATGCCTGATGCAGACGTACCGGAAACCACGAACCGGGACGGAAGACCGAAAGAAGCGCCGCGGGCTTCACGCTGAACGGGCTGAACGCGACAGAAAAAATCGCGGCAAGGACGAGCAAGCGGAGTCCCCCGCGACGATCGCCAGCTTCCCGGAAACATGCCAAAGCATGCGGAATTACCAATACAAGAAAAGGCAGGGGAGCAAAGAAATATTGATACTGAGACGGCGTTGGCGCGAATGAGCCGATACAGAGGAACGGCAGCAGGAGGAAGAGCAACGCGAATTCCAATCGCGATTCCAGTGCATGCCGAATTTCTTCGAGCTTCACGCCAAGGAAGCCATAGACAAACACGACGGCAATAAGGAGGTTGCCTGGCTTTGAGAAAACATTCTGAATGAGATAACTCAGCTTGCCGCCGAGCGTCATAGCGCTATCGTAATTCATCTCTTGACGGTAGAGCGTGTTCAAACTCGGGTACACGAAATTCCCGAACAGAAACTGTTCGGTAGACGTGGCTAAGAAGTACAAAGCCGGAAGATTGGCCGCCATTCCTCCGAACCCGAAAGCCGAGACTCCCCACCACAACTTCCTCAAATCGCGCGCGGGCGTCAGAAACATCACGGCTAAGAAAGGAACGATCAACGGAGCGAAGCTCAGGCGTATGCCGATGGCCAAGCCGAGACAGAATCCGCTCAGCAAGGAATATTTCCACGACACCGAGCGTCGAATCGCGTGACAATGGAAGACAAAGGCCGAGAGCGCGCAAAGGGTGGATGGAGTATGATTCCATGCCTGGCCTGTAGCGCTGGCAAACAGTTGGGAATTCGTAAGCAGAACGGCAGCACTCGCCGCTACCGTTAAGGCCGCGCGTTCGTCATCCTTCGACAATAAGGATCGTGATACCAGGAAGATCATCACAGAGATTCCCATTGCGCATAGCGCCGAGAAGAAGCGCGCCCATAAGAACGGGTAGTCGGTGAGGAGAAAGAAGAGGGCGTACACGTAAACCAGGTTCGGCATATGAAAGTAGGGAAAATCTTGATAAGGATGCAGGTTGTGCTCCGCCACCATGTAGGTGCTTGCCATGAACTGGTGCTCGTCGTGATCCAGTCCGGTGGAAACCGACGAAGAGAACGCAGCGATGGCGACATATGCCAATACTGCGGCGATTACGAGGAAGCGTCGAGGGTTCATGTCAGCTTGATTCTATATTATTGTTCATGATGGCTTCCAAGACTATTTCAGCCGGCCCGATGAGGAGGCTCTTTTTCTTTTGGAGGGCTTCAAGCTGCCGCCTAGTAAGACTGTTCCAACAGCGATCGTGATATTTTTTCTCGCGCTTGCTCCCCGTGCGCTGGCCTTGGGTAGCTTTCTCACGGTGGACGAAGCGTACCATTGGTTTGAGCGTGCCCCGCTCTTTCTACGCGCTCTCCAGCAGGGCGATTTCGCGGCGACGAATCTGATCGGGCATCCCGGCGTGACGACGATGTGGCTCGGCGCGCTGGGCGCGGCGGCGCACCGATCGCTCGCCGACACCGGATGGATCGCATACGGTGACCCGGCGCTCGAGCGCGCGTTCCTACGATTTCCGGTGGCGCTCGTGACCGCGCTCTCGGTCGCCCTGGCTTACCCGCTGCTCAAGCGGTTGCTTGGCGATCGGACGGCGCTGCTGGCGGCGCTCTTGTGGACGGCCGACCCTTTCCTGGTGGCGCACTCGCGGCTGCTCCACATGGACGCGCTGCTCGCGTCCTTCGTCGCTCTCGCGCTGCTGGCGGCTCTCGTCGCGTTCAGGTTCGATGACAGCGGGCCGGAGATTCGCCGGCGCATGCTGGTTGCTTCCGCGATGGCAGGCGGGCTGGCGCTATTGACGAAGTCTCCCGCAGTGATGCTGGCGCCGACGATCGGTTTACTGGCGATCTGGAAAGACCGTCGCTCGCCGAGATTCGTGCGCGACGCAATTCTGCCGGCGCTCGCGTGGGCTGGCGTGGCGGTGGGGATATGGATCGCGCTCTGGCCGGCGGCTTGGGTGGATCTGCCGGGAGCGTTCGCAAGTGTCGTTCAGTATACGGCGTTCAAGGTCGGGTCGCCGCACGAGTCGGGCAACTTTTTCATGGGGCGGACGGTCGATGATCCCGGGCCGCTGTTCTACCCGGTCGCCATCGCGCTCAGGCTGACCCCGTGGGCGGTCGTCGGCCTGCTCGGTGCAGCTCTACTGCGGCGACGATGCTCGCCGTGCGAGCGGCTGGCCGTGTGCGCGCTGGCGATCTTTGCCGTGCTTTTCGCCATCGCCATAAGTCTGCCCCCGAAAAAGTTCGATCGCTATGCGCTGCCGATCTTTCCGGCGCTCGATATCATCGCGGCGGTCGGACTCGCGTCAATTTTAGATTTTAGATTGCCGATTTTAGATTTCACTCAATCGAAAATCCAAAATCTAAAATCCAAAATCGTTTGGTCGGCGGTCGTTCTGCTGCTGGCGGCGAATCTGGCCTGGTATCATCCCTACGAGCTTGCGTACTACAATCCGTTGCTGGGTGGCGGGCCGGTCGCGGCGCGCATGATTCCCGTCGGCTGGGGCGAAGGATACGAGCAGGCCGGCGCCTTCATCGCCGCGCAGTCCGACGGCTGCGCGCGTCCGGTGGCCGCCTGGCTGGACCAGGTGTTACAACCTTACATTTGCAGCAGCGCCGTCCCGCCGGAGTGGGCGAGCCCCGGCAACGTGAACTACGCAGTATTGTCTATCGATCAGATCCAGCGCAACCAGGCGCCCGAACTGATCTCCCGGCTCAGCGGCGAGGCGACGCCGCTTCACACCGTCCGCATTCACGGCATCGACTATGCCTATGTCTACCAGATCGCGCCTCGGGTTAAGTATCCGGTAGACGTCGATTTCGGACCGGCGATCCGCCTCAGCGGCTATGACGCCGACGTTTCGGCGCTGCGCTCGAGCGGGATTCTGACGCTCACGCTAAGCTGGCACGTGCGGGCGCCGTTGAGAGAAGACTTCAACCTTTTTATCCGCGTGCTCAATTCGGATGGCGAGCGCGTGGGTGAGGTCGACGCACCGCCCGGCGGGTCTCGCGCGCCGACGAGCGGATGGCAAGTCGGACGCTATGTGACTTCGATCCAGCAGGTTTCCGTGCCGGCCCACTTGGAGGCGGGCGCATATTGGATCGCCTTGAGACTTTACAACCCGCGCGACTCGACCCGCGTGCCCATGCGCCTCCGGCCGCGGTCCGGAGCGCCAGACGCTGGGCCGGACGCGCTCCTCTTGTCGATGGAGGTACGGTAAATGGCCACGCCCGCGCCCGCGGCGTTTGTACTCTTGTCGGCGGGAAGGGAGTTTAATATACTCGTGGCCGCTTGGTTTCGCGCTCCCATCCGCTGAGTAAGCGTCCCCGTCTATGAAACCGCCTAAGGCTCGGAACCCGCAGCAAAAAAAGATCATCGCGCCAGAACAGACGGTCGTCCATCCCGCGCGGGACTTGTTCGCCGCGTGCGTTCTCCTGGCTCTTGCATGCGCTCTGATGAGCTACATCCAGTTCAATCCGAACAACCCTTACCTTTCAGAGCTCGACAGCTACTACCATGTAAAAATGGCGGAGCTACTGCAACAACACGGCGTGCCGCAAAAATTTCCTTGGCTTCATTTCACGATTCTGCGCGATAACTACGTGGATCATCACCTGCTGTTTCACGTTTTGCTGATTCCATTTACGAATCTGTTCGGTCCCATTCTAGGCGCCAAGTTGTTCCAGGTTCTGGTCGTCGGGCTGGCCTTTTTATTTTTTTACCTGGTGCTGAAGAACAATGATGTGAAGGGCGCTTTCTCGCTGTCGCTGTTCGCCCTTTTTACTATGTCCATGGATTTCTACTTTCGCATGAGTTTTATCCGAGACATGGCTCTGTCGCTGGTGTTTATGATGTCGGGCATCTACTTGATTTTGCAGCCCGAGTCCAAAGCTGGAGCCCCTGCCGCGAAAGAAAAGAGTTTTGCCCAAACGACGCTCGATCGGAAGCGTTTGATTCCGCTCGCTTTGGCCTGCGTCTTTTTCGCCTTTACCCATTTGAGTATTCTCATCCCTTTTAGCGTAGCCATCTATCTCGGCGCCTCCTGGATAGAATATTTGTGGGGCTGGCGCAGCGGAGCGGTTTTTCTTCTCTGCGCCTTTTATGTATGGGCCTACGGAGGCTTCATGTTCCTGCCCATCTTTGCAGTCACCTATTGGGTCGCGCAGATCATAATGGGGGAGAAGATAGAGTGGCAGATTTCCGTTGCCGCATTGCTCGGGATGATCGCCGGCTTGGCTTTAAACCCCTATTTCCCAAAGAATCTCGGTTTTCTCTTTCATCAAATTTTTAGAACCGGTCTGGGCGCCGAGCAGTACGCCGGGGGCGAATGGCAGCCCTACGATAGCTGGTTCTGGGTGCAAACCAACGCCTTGCCCATCATCGTCTTCTTTACCGGCGTGGTTCTGGCTTTAATGAAGCGGGTGGAACAAAGCGCCAAGACGATTGCCGTCTTTGTCTTCTCGCTGCTTTTCCTTGTCTTGGTTTGGAAATCGAAACGATTCGTGGAATATTCCTCCTTCTTTATGCCGCTGGCGGGCTTCACTCTCATCGGTCCTTTACTTCGCGCCAAAGTGGAAGAATGGAAAAAGGGCGGTTTTTGGAAACGCCCGGAGAATGTCTTATACGGCGTCGCTGCGATCGGGCTCTTTTGTGCCGCGTTTCTTTTTGCGCTCGTTCCGGTTAAAACTGAAAACCTCTTTCTCGGCCAGATCGATCGGGCGCGCAGAGACACTCAGACGCTGTTCAGCATGTCGGCTCTTAAGAAGGTGCACGGTTATCTGCTGCAACACGCCGACCCTGGAGAGATCGTTTTCACCGATGATTGGGACGTGTTTCCGCGGTATTTCTTTGCCAACACCAAGACGCATTATATCGTCGGCCTCGATCCCGAGTTTATGAATCAATACGCGGGAGAGCCCTATAAAAACCAGCCCGGACGGTTGTTTTTGGAATTCGCCCAGATTTCCTCCGGCAGTGATCCGACAAATTTGCAGCGCATTAAGACCGTCTTTAATGCCAAGTGGGTGATTGTGGGCACGGATCATCAGGAATTTTATCAAAATCTCAAAAAGGAATCCGGACTGTTCGAAGAAGTGTTTTTCGCCACCAACGACCCTCGCGTCGATAATTATCCCGCGGCTCAAGAGGATGGCTACTATCTGTTTAAGGTGATATGAGTATGGCGCGCGTCATTGAGGCGCGGCAGCAGATCCGGCACGACGAGGTCGACAAAAGATCGTGACGCGACCGCTCTCTGCGGCCGGGCCGAAGAGATAGGGGTACGAAAAAATGAGCATTAGACAAATCTATTCGGCGCTGCTTTCTCTCGGCGTCCTGACGTTGAGCTTTACCATTGTGCTCGGCCACGATGACACGCCGCAATCAAAGCAGGGCC
This sequence comes from Candidatus Binatia bacterium, assembly GCA_036504975.1. Classification (NCBI taxonomy): domain Bacteria; phylum Candidatus Binatota; class Binatia (SeqCode); species Binatia bacterium. The sequence goes on from DASXUF010000153.1 coordinate 33,913, forward strand.
AAAAGGAGTCGCGACCCGACGCTCCAGATACCGCGGCATCCAGCTCTCAAGGCACATCGATGAAATCCGATCCGGCGGCCGCCTTTGCCATACTCGTCGACAGCGTGATGCGCGGGAAAAACGCGGTCGAGGTCGAGCTTGCGGACCTGCCGCGATACCCGGATTTATTTCAGTTTCTTACCAAGCCTCCCAACGGCCGGTATGTGGTCAAGCAATTAATTTTGACAAAGGATGATGAGGTGCGGGCCTTGAGCGTCGCCCTTCATCCCCCTCATGATATATTTTTAACCCGGGGCAAGGAAGTTGGAGCCGCCGCCTTCGAGGGAATGTATTACGTTGTCGATCGAACCGGCTGGCTTCAAGGCGCAGCGGTCCGGGAAGGAAAGACGATTACGGAAGTTCCGATGGGCGACGTCTGGCAAGGATACGAGCGCGAAAAAGCCTTCTGGATCTGGCTGGCCGAACAAATCGCAGGGTCTTCCAAAGCCGGCCGCTGACGGCGCGTCGGCTTTCGATTCAAAACGGTCGATTCGGACTGCCGCCTCGACTTTTTATTTCGACGATGCTTGATCCGTACCCTCGAATTTGGTTAAGCTCGACACGGGGAGAAAGCCATGGCAAAGATCAAGCACATCGCCATAAGAACCGCAGACCCGGAAAAGACCGCGGTTTTTTACCAGGAGCTGTTCGGTCTAAAGAAGGCCGGGTTGGGACGCAATGGAATCTATCTCACCGACGGCCACGTCAACCTGGCTATTCTGAAAGGCGGCGACAGGCTCGGCATCGAGCACCTGGGCTTTCAAGTCGATGACGTGGACGCCACTCTCGCTAACTTGAACCGGCTCGGAGGAAAATCCTTGGCTGACCGCGTGAACGTCACTCCGACGGACGCTTCCGATCCACAGTCGTACTACGAGATCAAATGTGTTGGGCCTGACGGTCAGATTATCGACGTGTCGGGTTCGGGTTGGGTTGGCACGGACTGACTTACTTTTGCTCCTTCATTTCCTTCTTACCCGAAGGTTGCGGCTTCGCTTCCTCTTTCCGTTTCCGGTCGCCTTCGGGAATGATCAGCATTCTGCGATAGGCGCCGGCGCCGAGACTTTTCGTCGTCAGCCACGGGTCATCTTGCAGAGCGGTATGCACGACGCGGCGGTCGGCTGCGCTCAAGGGGTCGACCGTCACGGTTTTTCTTTGTCTTTTCGCTTTTTCACCCAGGCGCAGCGCCATGTCCTGGAGGCTCTTTCTGCGGCGGTCGCGGTAATTTTCGCTGTCCACCTCAAGCTGCACCCCTTCGCGCCCGCGGGTCTCGCTCACGGCGCGGGTGAGTAGATATTGCAGCGCTTCGAGAGTCTGGCCGTTGCGCCCGATGAGAAGCCCGCCGAAGTCGCCTTGGACCTCCAAAACCACCTCTACAGGCGTATCGCCCGGCTTGACCGCAATGGCGGCGTCGACCTCCAGCAGCCTGAGAACTTCTGCCAGGAACCGCTTGCCTTTCTCGGCCGCGGCGGCGACCTCGGCCGGATTGACAATTTTTTCCTTGATGGGCTCGGACCGAGGGCGTTCTTCCTCGGCGTCATCCGCAACGGGCCTGCGCAACGACGCCCGCACGCGCGCCTTCTTGCCGCCGATGCCGAGAACTCCCTTTCTTGCCTCCGCCAGAATATCGATCGTCACTCGATCGCGCTCCACGCCGAGCATTTTCAGAGCCTTGGCGATGGCCTCGTCGATGGTTTCGCCTTCGGCTTCCACGTGGTCCATGACCGAACACCTCCAGCCGCGCCGGCTAATTTTTCATGCGGTTGATCACGTATTGTTGTGCGATGCTGAGAAGGTTGTTGACCAACCAGTAAATAGTCAAACCGGAAGGAAAATTGATGAACATAAAGGTAAAGATAATCGGCATCATGAGCATCATGCGCCGCTGGTTGGGATCGCCGGCGGTGGGCGTCATCCACTGCTGCGCGAACATGCTGGCGCCCATCAGCAAAGTGAGAACCGGAATTCCCGCGTGGCAGCCGAATACGCTTACCGGAAGCGATTCCCAATCGGGTCGCGACAGGTCTTTGATCCAGAGGAACGGCGCGTGGCGCAGCTCGATCGGCGTCAAGAGCGCGTTATACAGACCGATGAAGACCGGGAACTGCAGCAGCATCGGCAGGCAGCCGCCGAACGGGTTAACTTTGTTGCGCCGGTAAAGCTCCATGATCTCTTTGTTCAAAGCTTCTTTGTTGTCCTTGTATTTTTCTTTGAGCCGCTCCATCTGCGGCTGCAATTTTTGCATCTCCTTCATCGAAACAAAACTCTTGTGGGTAAGCGGCGCCAACAAGAGCTTGATCAAGATTGTGAGCAGGATGATGTCCATTCCCCAGCTCGCCGTGACACGGTGGAAAAAATGCAGGACGTAGAGCAGCGGCATGGAAACGGGGCGGAACCAGCCGAAATCGATCGAGCCCTCCAGGCCGCGGTTCATGCTTTTTAAGACGTCGAGCTCTTTGGGTCCGATGAAGATCGTGTGGGTCGCTTTGGAGGTCCCGCCCCCTGCGGCTTGCGGCCCGACCTTCATGACGACCGCGGGACCGGTCTCTCGCACGGTGATCTTTTGCTCGGCGTTGTCCTCGGGCAGGAGCGCAAAGAGAAAATAAGTATGACCGAAGCTGGACCAGGAAACCTTGCCGATCCACTCTTTGCCCTTCAGAGCGTCGCCGTGCTCGCGAATCAGCTTGCCCCCGACGTCGGCCAGCAACCCCTCGAACGGGGCGTCGGTTTTGGGAACAAACAAAAATTTTAGCAACGAGCAGACGGCGCCGCCCCCGATCGGAGCGTTTGCGTTGGGCCCATTGGGCCTGGCGACCGAAGTGAGGATCACCTCGATCGGACGCGCAGGACCTTTCTCAACCGAGACTTGCATGCCGATCGCATAGCCGGAGCCGGTGAATGTGAATTCCTTCGTCAGAACTGCTCCGGTCGGGCTCTCTGCCCTGAACAGCAGGCGTCCCTGGTTATTCCCGGTCAGTTGGAGGTCGCCGCCCTGCGCCGAATATGCAAGTTCTTCGTCCTTTAGGGGAGTGGCTTCAGGGATCTCGACGCCGAAAGGGTAGGGGACTCCGGGAACGGACGGGACCATCTCAAAAGGAGGGCTCTTCTCGTCGAACGCCGCGCGGTAGTGCTTTAGCTTGAAGCTTTTGAGCCGCGCGCCTTGACTGGTGAAAAGCGCGACGTAGTCGTCGGTTTCGATTTTGATTTCTTTGATTGCCTGTGGCTTCGCGGGCGCCGGGAGCCTTGCCGCTTGGAGCGCCGGCTCGGGCTTAGGCGCCGGGGGCGCGGCGCTCTCCGGCTTTTTTTCCTCGCGCTCCGTTTCTTGCGGCGGCGGCGGGGCGGGATAATACCGCGTCATCCATTCCTGATAAAGGATGAGAATCACCAGCGACAGGACAACAGCTAAAAGCGCGCGTTTTTCCATGTGATGAATCTATGGCACGGGGTCATAGCCCCCCGGATGGCCGGGACGGCAGCGAAGTACTCGGCGCAAAGCGAGCCGGAGTCCCCTCCAGATGCCGCGGCGCTCGATCGCCTGCTCGGCATAGGCGGAACAGCTTGGAAAAAAGCGGCAGGAGCTTGGAAGAAAAGGAGAGAAAAAGACTCGGTAACCGCTTACGATTAAAATAAAGATTTTCTTGCCCAACCCAGCCACTACTTTTGCCGACTTCTCCCCTGTATGAAAATGTTCTGTAATTCGGCCGCAACATCGTTGAGAGAAAGTTTTTCAGCCCCTCTCTTGGCGATGACGACGATGTCTTGAGCCTGTGACATTGCGCCCCTCCGGCGGCGAAAAAATTCTCTCACCAGTCGTTTGATCCGGTTGCGGACAACCGCGTTCCCTACTCGAGTCGTGACGGTAATGCCCAGCCTGCTTTGCCCCGCGTCGCTGGATTTGCTGAGAACGACGAAGTGAGAGGTGTGAACCCGTTTCCCGAGCCGTGAGAGGGTGAGAAACTCAAAACGTTTGGTGAGACGGGATCGTTTTGGAAAACCTTCCCCTCCCTGAGAAAGCTCCATCCCATCCTTTAGGTCCGAGGACGCTTCGGCGGCACAGTCACGGTCAGCCGCTTGCGTCCCTTGGCCCTTCTTCTTCTCAATACGTTGCGCCCTCCCGGCGTCGCCATCCGGGCGAGGAAGCCGTGCGTCCGTTTGCGTCTTATGTTGCTCGGTTGATAGGTTCGTTTCATTGAGTTGTCCTTTAAGCAAGTCGTTGCAGGAATCTAGTTTGAATCATATGGGAATGTCTTTGTCAATTTCCGCTGGCCGTGTTCACAAGTTGTAGGGGCGGGTTTAAAACCTCCGCCTGGTTATGAGAGCTCCGCTTTCAGTGACCGTTGCATCAGGTCGCGCACCGCCTCCAGCGGTTTTTTCCCTTCATAGAGGACCCGGTGCATCTGCTCCACGATCGGCAGCTCCGCGCCGAGCCGTCGGGCGAGCAGATAGACCGAGCGGGTGTTTTTGATTCCTTCCGCCACCATGCGCGTGCCGCCGAGTATCTCATCGAGCCTCTTCCCTTGGGCAATCTGCAGGCCGACGCGGCGATTGCGGCTGAGATCGCCGGTAGAGGTCAGGATCAAGTCTCCCAGCCCCGGCAACCCCGAGAGCGTGAGCGGGTCGCCGCCCATCTTGACCGCCAGGCGGGTCATCTCGGCGAGTCCGCGGGTCACCAGCGCCGCGCGCGCGTTCAATCCCAGTTCCAGCCCGTCGCTGATACCCGCCGCAATGGCGATCACGTTTTTCACGACTCCCCCTATTTGGACGCCGATGATGTCCGGGGACGTGTAGACCCTGAAGTTCGGGCTGCTCAACATTTCCTGTATGTCTCTGCTTACGGTCTCATTACGGGCCGCGACCGTTACCGCGGCCGGCAGCCCGCGCGCCACTTCCAAAGCGAAATTCGGGCCGGACAGAAACGCGTGCCGCTCTTTACTGTTGGCGCCGAAGATTTCGCCCAGAACCTCGCTCATGGTGGCGAGCTTTTTTTCGTCGATGCCTTTGGTCGCGCAAACGAGGATCGCGTCGGGATCGACGTGCGTCGCGGCACTCTGCATGACTTCGCGGACGAAATGAGAAGGCACCGCTAAAAAGAGCGCGGTTTTTTTGGCGCCGGCGTCTCTTAGCGCGCGGCTGACCTTGAGGGAAGGAGGCAGCGGGATCCCCGGAAGGTAAGTACGGTTCTCTCTTTGTTGCTGAATTTCCCGATAGCTTTGCTCGCCGTGACACCAGAGGGTGACGTCATGGCCTTTCTCGCAAAGCAGTTTGGCGAGAGCCGTCCCCCAGCCGCCGGCCCCGATGACTCCAATGGCCCTGCCCATAACTCCAGCCAATTTTAGAATTCGAAAATCGGCTCAGCCAAAAAGAGAGGCTGATCAGCCTCGGGCTGAAATCGAAAATCTAAAATGAAACTACGCTTCCGCTTCTTCCTCTTCTTCTTTCTCCGCCAGCCGCGCCAAGGAGACGACCCTTTCTCCTTCTTCGAGACCGATGAGGTGAACTCCCTGGGTATTGCGCCCGATCACGCGAATGTCCTTCACTCTCAAACGGATGATTTTCCCTATGTTCGTGACCAACATCAGTTGGTCGTCGTCGGTGACCTGCTGCACGCCGACGACCCGCCCGGTCTTCTCAGTCGTCTTCATCGTGATGATCCCTTTGCCGCCGCGCGATTGCAGGCGGTACTCTTCCATCGGCGTGCGCTTGCCGTAGCCGTTTTCCGATACGGTCAGGATATTAGCGCCGAGGCTCAGAATCTCCATGCTGACGATGGCATCGTCCTTTTCCAGGTTCATTCCCGCGACGCCGTAAGTGTCGCGACTGGTGGCCCGGACTTGTTCTTCTTTGAAACGGATCGATTGGCCGTCCAGGGTGGAAAGGATGATCTCCTGATTCCCGTCCGTGAGCCGGACGCCGATGACTTCGTCGTTCGGCTCGAGCGCGATCGCGCGAATCCCGCTGGCGCGCGGATTGGCGTACGCCATCAGCTCCGTCTTCTTCACCAGACCTCGCTTGGTTGTAAAGACTACGTAGCGGCCCTCTTGAAACTCTTTGACCGAGAGGAAGGCCGACACTTTTTCTCCTGGCTCCAAGTGCAGCAGATTGACGATCGGCTTCCCTCGGGCGGCGCGCCCGGCCTGGGGCAATTCATGCACCTTGATCCAATAAACTTTGCCGATCGTGGTGAAAAAGAGGATGTACGAATGGGTAGAGGCGACGAAGAGATACTCGACGAAATCCTCTTCGCGCGTGGTCGCGCCGATCTTGCCCTTGCCGCCGCGCCGCTGCGCCCGGTAGAGCGCCGCGGGGTTGCGCTTGATGTAGCCCTCGTGCGAGATCGTGACCACCATGTCCTCTTCGACGATCATGTCCTCGATCGAGATCGCTTCGGTATGGTCGATGATCTGCGTGCGCCGCTCGTCGCCGTAGCTCTTTTTGATCTCCTCGAGCTCTTCGACGATGATGCGGTAGATCTCCTTTTCATCGGCCAGAATCGCTCTCAGCTTGGCGATCAGCTCCACGGTCTCCTTGTGTTCCTCCAGGACCTTGTCGCGCTCCAATCCGGTCAACTGTTGCAGACGCATTTCCAGGATCGCTTGCGCCTGGATCTCGCTCAGGGCGAAATTCTGCATCAGTCCTTCTTTTGCGACTTTGCGGTCCTGGGCGCGGCGGATCAAGGCGATCACCGCGTCGAGATGATCGAGGGCGATTTTTAATCCCTCTAAGATGTGCAGCCGCTCTTCGGCCTTTCGCAGATCATAGGCGGTGCGCCTCGTGACCACCTCTTTGCGGTGATCGATGAAGCATTTGAGCGCATCCTTGAGGTTGAGGACCTTGGGCCGTCCCTCGACGATCGCCAGCATATTGACGCCGAAGGATTCTTGCAGCGCGGTGTGCTTGTAGAGCTGGTTGATGATGACCTCGGCCACCGCTTCTCGCTTGAGCTCGACGACGATTCGCATCCCGTCGCGGTCCGACTCATCACGCAGGTCGCTGATCCCCTCGATCTTCTTCTCCTGGACCAGCTCGGCGATCTGGTCGATGATCCGGCCTTTGTTGACCATGTAGGGTATTTCAGTAATTACAATCTGCTCTTTCCCAGTGCGCTTGACGGTTTCGGTGAAAGCCTTGCCGCGCATCTGGATGATACCCTTGCCTTCATGGTAGGCCTGCGCGATCGCTTCTTTGCCGTGGATAAACCCGGCGGTGGGAAAGTCCGGGCCTGGAATGTATTGCATCAGCTCTTTGATCGGGATGTCCGGCTTCGCCACCATGGCGACCAGCGCGTCGATGACCTCGCCGAGATTGTGCGGCGGGATGTTGGTCGCCATTCCGACGGCGATCCCTGAGGATCCATTGATCAACAGATTGGGAATCCGCGTCGGCAGAACTAGAGGCTCTTGCAACGTGTCGTCGTAATTGGGGGCGAAATCGACCGTTTCTTTTTCGATATCAGCCAACATTTCCTCTGCCAGCTGAGTCATGCGAACCTCGGTGTAGCGCATTGCGGCCGGTGGATCGGGGTCAATGCTACCCCAATTGCCCTGCCCATCGGCGAGCGGGTAGCGCATCGAAAAAGCTTGCACTAGACGAACGATCGTATCGTAGACGGCGACGTCGCCATGAGGGTGGTAGTTTTTTAGAACTTCGCCTACTACGCCTGCACTTTTTCGGAAGCGCTTGTCATGCGTCAGGCTCATCTCATACATCGCGTAGAGGACGCGCCGGTGCACCGGCTTCAGCCCGTCGCGCACGTCCGGCAGTGCGCGGCCGATGATGACGCTCATCGCGTAGTCCATATAGGACTGGCGCATCTCGTCTTCGATGTAGACGGGAACTTTTTGCGGCTTGAGTGTGGCTTCCATATAAATAAGATCAGTTCCCGGTTTCGGTCCTTCGATTTCGCTCAGGACAGGGTTTCGAGTTTCGCGTCCGAAGCGGAGGGAAACTTAGAGCTCGCGGCTCTTCACCCATGAGTTCGGTTAGACGTCGAGGTTCTTCACCGTGAGCGCGTGTTCTTCGATGAACTTGCGCCTGGGCTCGACTTCGTCGCCCATCAACGTGGAGAAGATATCGTTAGCCTCGACGGCGTCTTCGACTCTTACCTGAAGCAGGACGCGGGTCTCCGGATTCATCGTGGTCTCCCAAAGCTGTTCCGGATTCATCTCGCCGAGTCCTTTGTAGCGCTGGATATCTTGGCCCTTTTTGCCCCCGTCCATAATGTATTCCAGCAGCTCTTTGAGCGATCCGAGCTTGGCGTTGTGATCGCCGTTTTCGAGGATAAAGGGAGGAAGCCCCGCGCCGGTCAGCTCGTCGAAACTCCGCTTGAGCTCTTTATACTCCGGGCTGCCGAGCAGCTCGCGGTCGATGACGATCCGTATCCCGCTGCCGTTGGCCCGCGTGGCGCAGACGAGCTTGTAGCAGTTGTGCTCCGGGTCTTCTTCGATCGTGGAGGAGAGTGGGGCCTCGTCCGGTGCCCTCAAGTTGATGTAATCCCGCAGACGCCCCCGAATCTGCTCTAACGTTTTCTTATCTTTGAGCGTTTCCTCGCTCAACTCCTCTTCGAGCAGCAACGCCTCCAGCAGTGACCTGCTCTTTTTTTTGCGCGCCGCCAAATTCATGAGTTTTTCCCAGCGCAGCACCTTTTTGATGAATGCTTGCAGAGGCTGGCCCGCCAACCCGCGGCCATCGTTGGTCGCGCGCACCCGAACGTTTTCCGTGCCCATCTCGATGAGATAGTCTTCCAGGCTGGTCTCGTCTTTGAGATAACGCTCCTGTTTTCCCCGTTTGATTTTGTAGAGCGGAGGCTGGGCGATCATGAGGTGGCCTTTTTCGACCAGATCGGGCATCTGGCGGTAGAAAAACGTAAGAAGCAGCGTCCGGATATGCGAGCCGTCGACGTCCGCGTCGGTCATAATGATGATCGAATGGTATCGGAGCTTCGCTGGGTCATAATCTTCCTTCACCCCGGCGCCCAGAGCCGTGATGACCAGGCGGATCTCTTGCGATGAAAGCATCTTGTCGAAGCGCGCCTTCTCGACGTTCAGGATCTTGCCCTTCAACGGAAGAATAGCCTGCGTGCGCCGGTCGCGCCCCTGCTTGGCCGAGCCGCCGGCCGAATCTCCCTCGACGATGAAGATTTCACTCAGCGCCGGATCCTCCTCCTGACAATCGGCCAACTTGCCCGGCAGCGAGCCGGAGTCCAAGGCGCCCTTCCGCCGCGCCAGATCTTTGGCCTTGCGCGTCGCTTCGCGCACGCGGGCGGCCTCGATTCCCTTCATGACGATCTTCTTGGCGTCCGGTGGATGCTCGGCGAGATAGGTTGACAGTCTCTCGTTGATCAAAGCCTCGACGATCCCCTTGACCTCGCCGTTGCCAAGCTTGGTCTTGGTCTGGCCTTCGAACTGGGGCTCCGGCACCTTGACGCTGATCACTGCCGTGAGACCTTCACGAACGTCTTCGCCCTGGAGATTTTCTTCGTCCTTTTTGAGCAGACCGCTGTCGATGGCGTAGCTGTTGATCGTCCGCGTCAGCGCGGATTTGAATCCGATCAGGTGGGTGCCGCCTTCGATCGTATTGATGTTGTTGGCGAAGGAGAAGATGTTCTCGGTGTAGCCGTCGTTCCATTGAATGGCGATCTCGATGTCGACGCCTTCTTTTTCTCCCTGGAGGTAGATGACTTGGGTATGCAAGGCCGTTTTCGCCCGATTCAAGTGCTCGACAAACGAGACGATTCCGCCTTTATAAAGGAGTTCGTGCTTCTTCTGGCTCCTCTCGTCTTCGATCGTGATCAGCACGCCCTTATTCAGAAAAGCCAGCTCGCGCAGTCTTTGAGAAAGGGTATCAAAGCTAAAATCGAGGGATGGAAAAATCTGCGAATCGGGCTTGAAGGTTACGCGGGTCCCCCTCTCCTTGGACCGGCCCACTTCCTCGAGCGCTCCCTGGGGAACGCCGCGCGTATAGCGCTGCTGGTAGACTTTGCCATCGCGTTTGATCTCGACTTCGAGCGATTCGGACAGCGCGTTGACGACCGAGAGACCGACGCCGTGAAGCCCGCCGGAGACCTTGTACGAAGCCTTGTCGAATTTTCCCCCCGCGTGGAGCTTGGTCAGAACGACTTCAGCGGCGGATATTTTCTCCGTCGGATGCATATCGACCGGAATGCCGCGTCCGTTGTCGATGACGGTCACGCTGTTATCGATGTGAATGTTGACTGTGATCTGATCGCAGAAGCCGGCAAGCGACTCATCGATGGAGTTATCCACAACCTCGTAGACGAGGTGGTGCAGCCCGCGCTCGCCAGTATCCCCGATGTACATGCCGGGCCTTTTTTTGACCGCGTCCAGGCCTTCGAGGACTTTGATATTGTCGGCTTTGTAGTCGGATTGGGACGGGGTTTCGTTGGAAGCCATACTTTACTTTAGGGTTAATTAGAAATTTCGCTGCAATGTCTAGGGGTTAGGTCAAATTTAAAACTATGACAATTGTACCTAAAACGGCATTCAAAGTAAAGCAAAAAATGGCCCGTTTTTAACCAGGTTTGGTGTGAGGTTTGAGCTGCTTCTCCAGCGGTTTATCGGAATAAAAAAAAAGTCCGATAACTCCACAATGGGTTCGTTCACGGAAGTACCTGAAGTGAGGATAGTGTATTTAGCCGCTGCAACCGCGGAGAGTTCCTTATTGACATTTCACCACCCCTTTGTTAGGGGAGGAACAGAAAAACCGCGGATTTTTCCCAAGGGAGGGCAAACTCATGGCCGACGAAACGGCTCAAGAGGTACTGTTAGACGTTAGAGTCGCCGAGGCTTCCTGGCTCTACAAGTTTTACCTCAATCAGGAGAAAAAAATACTCGGCACGGTTTCCGTGGCGATTTTTCTTACAATCTGGGAACTCACCGGCGGAGTGTACCAGGTCGTCAATCCGATGTTCATGAGCGCTCCTTCTTTTATCTGGAAAGCCGCAGTTCAGTTATTTGCTTCAGGAGAGATCTGGAACGATCTTTATGTGAGCGGCATTGAATTCGCTTGGGGTTATGCCCTTTCGGTTATGGTCGCTTTGCCGTTTGGAATCGCGGTGGGCTGGTATAGAAAGATGAGCTACATCTTCGACCCTTTCATCAATGCGATGAACTCGACTCCGCGAGTCGCTCTTTTGCCGCTGGTCATCATCTGGCTGGGGATCGGGATTTTGTCCAAGGTCGGCATCATTTTTCTCGGCGCAGTTTTTCCCATACTGATCAACGCGCGCGATGGAGTCAAAACCACGCCTTACAATCTCCTCAACGCCGCGCGGAGCTTTGGCGCTTCGGAATGGCAAATCTTCAGGAACGTGGTGCTGCCTTCTACGGTGCCTTTCATCCTGACGGGGCTGAGACTTGGAGTGGGCCGGGCGCTTATCGGGGTCATGGTGGGGGAGCTTTATGCGGCCACTGCCGGAATCGGCTTCATGATTACCGTCGCCGGCGCGACGTTCCAGACCGATAAGGTTTTTGTCGGCGTACTTATCTTTGCGATCTCCGGGATGATCTCCATGGAGCTATTGACCAAGCTGGAGCGTCGCTTCAGCAAGTGGCGGCCGAAGGTGGGCGCCGAAGTCTAACTCGGCGGATTCTGAGCCCAAGTTTATGAAGTGGCCTCTGCCCAAGCGGAGGCCACTTTTTTTTTGCTCGGCGATCGTCGCGACGCTCGCCATTATCAGGACCGAGTGAATGCGTATTGCTTTCGCCGCCTGAGTTCTATACCATCGCCGCGACTTGGCTTCCGGCCGGTGCTCTAGAGGGATCGGATGAAACGCGTAAGAGGCCTGCTGCTTTTTCTTCTGCTGTTCTTCGGCCTGTCGCTCGGCCAGGCCGTTTCGTTTTACACTGACTGGCTCTGGTTCGACGAAGTCGGCTTCACGCAAATCTTTACCACCACGCTCACGGTTAAGGTCTTCCTAGCTTTGTTATCCGGCGGGTTTTTTTTCCTGTTCCTGTATTTCAACCTCAAAGCGGCGGCACAATTGGCCCGCGGGGTGCGGTTTGTCGATCAGGATAACATCATCGAGCTGCCGAGCCCGGAGCTTCTCGATCCGCTGCTCAGGCGGATACTGCTCCCGGCCTGTTTGCTGCTGGGACTCCTGGCTGCGCCCCAAGGGGCCGGCCGTTGGGAGAGCCTGCTGCTTTTTTTCCACTCGGTTCCCTTTGGAATCAACGACCCTCTCTTCGCCCGGGATATCGGCTTTTACATTTTTCGCCTGCCGATGCTGGGTAGCCTGTACGATTGGCTCAGCATCCTCCTGACGCTCACGTTTTTGGCGACGGCCTTTCTTTATCTGCTGTACCGCGGGGTTCAATACACGCCGCGCGGGCTCTTTTTGAACCGGCGCGCCAAAATTCACTTACTGTCGCTAGCGGCGTTTTTTCTGGCGATCAAGAGCGCGGGATATTATCTCGACGGCTTCGAGCTTCTTTATTCATCCGGCGGCGCCGCCTACGGCGCCGGCTATACCGCCGTCCATGC
>DASXUF010000154.1 GCA_036504975.1 Candidatus Binatia bacterium
TCCCAGATGTCGCCGCGCGTCAGCCGATGCAGCTTCTTTATGGTTTCCTCTTTCACGGGAAGCTTCGCGCCCTGCTCATGGATAAGCTTGAGCGCATCTCGGTAACCTCGTACTTCCTCCTCGTCGCGATCCCGTAAGTGCGACTTGCCGAAAACAACGGTGGCTATGCGAGACTGATCCACGGTGACGCCTTCGATCCGGTTGGACGAGACGGCGCTCTCAATCAGCGCATGCTCGCGCAAGACCTTAAGCCGCTGAGGCGATTGCTTGGTGAAAAGTTCCTGCTTGCCGCGCGCTTCGCCGAGGTCGGCCAGATACCATGATGTCGAGGCCGGGATGGTTTCGGGCTTAGATGCGAATTGTTTAAGAGTCATCATTCTTGTTGGCTCCACGGGAGACTGAGTTGTAACATACAAGTTTGACATCCCAGATCACGATCTAAAAACTTTTCCCGCCTCCTCTTTGACTTTTCCCCTCAGCGCATCCGTCCGGACTACTCTTACTTGGCTGCCGAAGCTCAAGATCCAGCCGACAAGCTCGGTCGTATCGGCGACCTTCAACGTCATCTTCAAACGTCCATCCTTTAAGAGAGATATCTCCTGGCTCGGATGCCAGACTTTGTCCTTCACCCAAGCAGCCGCAGCTTTGGAGAACAACAATTCCACCTCGATCCGCCGGCCGCGCATGACCATGAGCGCGTCTTGAACGTACTCCTCCACGTTAAAACCCAGCGGCATCTGGTAAGGATGATCGGTCAAGGTAACGGAGCGAATCCGCTCGACGGCGAACATCCTCACGTCTTTGCGGAGATGGCAGTGGGCGATCAGGTAAAGTCCACCTGCCGCATACCACAGACGGTAAGGGTCAACTTCCCTGCGTGTTGTCGTGTTGCGGGAAGCGGAGTAATAGCGGAGCTGTGCCGTCTTGGCATGGGAGACCGCCTGCGAGATACGGTCGATGGTTTCTTGGTGCCGGCGATAGCTCTTATGCGGACCCAAGCCGACGGAAAACACTTTCTCCATCTCACGGACATATTGGTGCCCCTGCGGGGGTAACGCCGCCGCCGCTTTATTCAGCGCTGAGGAGAGGGACGCTTGGATCTCGGTGCCCTCTAAGGGTTTTAGAAGATTGCGACTAAAGATCAAAGCCATCAGCTCCGTCGCCGAAAAACCCAATGCGGGGATGGCACGGAAGCCTTCCATAAGTTTCCAGCGAGTTGTGCCGTTGCCGCGATCCGTCACGAGCGGGAAGCCGACGGCCTCTAAGGCTTCCAGGTCTCTTCGGACGGTGCGCGGATTTTTCGGATAGTCGTCCGGCAGCGAATCGACAAGTTGCTGGAGCGTAGCCCCTTGAGAGGCTTCAAGCTTGGTTAAAAGAAACCACTGACGAATGGGTTGATCGTTACGCGGCATTCGATATGCTCCTTATTATCGGGCGGCTATTCTCCTACCGCTCTGTCTCCCCTGTCAAACGCTTTTCGACCTCTGAAACGCTTCAACTATTTGCGCTTTTAGTGTATAGCTTCCATACCATGAGCTATGAAAATATCGCGGTCGAAAAAGACGGCGCGATAGCGACCGTCACGCTCAACCGCCCGCAGCAACTGAACGCGCTTTCTTACGGATTGGTGAAGGAATTGGCGCTGGCGATGGAAGCCGCCGACCAGGACCCCGAAGTCAGAGTCATCATCGTGACCGGCGGCGAAAAAGTTTTTGCCGCCGGCGCCGACATCAAAGAGATGGCCGACGCGGGGCCGTTCGACGAGCGCGTGCAGGGCCGCCTCGCTTTCAGAGACCGTATCAACAAGATCTCCAAGCCGGTCATCGCGGCCGTCAGCGGCTACGCGCTCGGCGGCGGCTGCGAGCTGGCGCTCTCCTGCGACATCATCATCGCCTCGGAAACCGCGCGCTTCGGCCAGCCGGAGATCAACTTGGGAACTATTCCCGGCAGCGGCGGGACGCAACGACTGACAAGGCTCGTGGGAAAATATCGCGCCATGGAAATGGTCTTGACCGGAGAATACATCGAGGCGGCCGAAGCTCTTCGGCTCGGTCTGGTGAACAAGGTCGTGCCGGTCGAGTTTCTGCTCGAAGAGGCGAAGGAGATGGCCGAGAAGATCGCCGCCAAGCCGCCGCTCGCCGTCAAGTTCGCGAAGGAGTCGATCAACAAGGCGCTCAACACGCCGCTCGACGAAGGGTTGGGGTTCGAAAGAAAGTCCTTCTATCTTTTATTTTCTTCCGAAGATCGAAGAGAAGGCATGAAGGCGTTCCTGGAAAAACGCAAGCCCGAGTTCAAGGGAAAGTGAGGAGAGATTCGCCGAGGTGAGCTTCGAGAACATCATCTACGAAAAGCAAAACGGCGTCGCGACCGTCACGCTCAACCGGCCGCAGGCGATGAATGCGTTTACGATTCAGATGAACGGCGAGCTGGGGCAAGCGCTGAAAGACGCCGACGACGACAAGACGATCCGCTGCATTGTGTTGACCGGGGAGGGACGCGGCTTTTGCGCCGGACAGGACCTGAAAGGGCGCACGCCGGACAAAAAGGGCTCGCTCGGCGCATCGCTCCGGGAAAGATACAACCCGATCATCCTGCGCCTCAGGCGCACGGAAAAAATATCGGTCGCGGCGGTGAACGGCGTCGCCGCCGGCGCCGGCTGCAACCTGGCGCTCGCCTGCGATCTCCGCATCGCGTCCGAAGAGGCGACCTTTGTCCAGGCCTTCGCCCGCGTCGGCCTGTCGCCGGACTGCGGCGGCAGCATCATCCTGCCGCGCCTCGTCGGCCTCAGCAAGGCGATGGAGCTGCTGCTTCTCGCCGAGCCCGTGGACGCGCGCGAGGCGCACCGCATCGGACTCGTGGCGAAGGTGGTACCTGCCAAAGAACTCGTGGCCGCAGCGCGCGAGATCGCGGAGAAAATCGCCCACGGACCGCGCAGCATCGGCCTCATCAAACGCGCCGTCAACCGCGCCATGCTGCACGACCTCGCGCAGCAGCTCGATTATGAAGCTTACCTTCAGGAACTCGCGGGCAGGAGCGCCGACTTCGACGAAGGTGTGCGCGCGTTCCTAGAAAAACGGACACCGGTCTTCACGGGGAAGTAGACCGGGCAAAATCGAACACAGTGCAAAATGAAAATTGCAAAATGTAAAGTGCAAAGTTTGAAGCACTTTCCGTTGGTCTTTCTTCATTTTGCCTTTTGCAATTTGCACTTTGCATTTTGCATTGCATGCGACTATGAGTGTTAACCCTTCAAAGATCGGCGTCCTCGGCGCCGGGACCATGGGCGCGGGCATCGCGCAAGTCGCAGCGCAGGCCGGCTTCGAGACTCTGGTTTACGATGTCTCGCAGGAGTTCATCGACAAGGGGCTCGGCAGAATCCACAATTTTCTCGAGCGGAGCAAAGAGCGCGGCAAGCTCACCGAGGAGGAAAAGGGCAAAATTATCGGCCGGCTTTCCTCTACGCTCAAGCTTGAGGATTTCGCAGGATGCAGCCTGATCATCGAGGCGGCGCCGGAAAAACTCGAGCTCAAGCGGGAAATCTTCAACAAGCTCGACGCGGTCTGCGGGCCGGAGACGCTGCTCGCGACCAACACCTCTTCTTTCGCCGTCACCGCGATCGCCGGCGCGACGCAGAAACCCGAGCGCGTGCTTGGCACGCACTTTTTCAATCCGCCGCCGCTCATGGCGCTGGTGGAAGTCATCCAGGGCGACCGGACGAGCGCCGAGAGCATGGAGCGGGCGACCAAGATTATCTACCAGATGGGAAAAACTCCGGTCCGCGCCAAGGACACGCCCGGCTTTATCGTCAACCGGATCGCCCGCCCCTTCTATAACGAGGCTCTGCGCATCCTCGACGACGGCGGCGCCACGGTCGAGACGATCGACCGCGTCATGAAAGACGCGGGCGGATTTCCCATGGGTCCCTTCGAGCTAATGGACTTGATCGGCAACGACGTCAATTTCGCCGCCACGGAGTCGCTCTATCAATCGTTTTTCCAGGACCCGAGATTCCGGCCCAGCCCTACCCAGCAGCGGCTGGTTCAGTCGGGAAATCTCGGCCGGAAAACCGGCCGGGGCTTCTATACCTATGGCGAAAAATAGCGTCATCGTCGTCGGAAAGAATCGGCTCGCGCATGAAATGCTCGAGCTGTGCCGGGCCCAGGGGTTCGAAGCCAAGATCTATCCTGACGCCGATGCCGCGGCCGTCTCGGCCGCTTTGGTCATCGAGACCTGCTCCGGAGACGAGGCGAAGAAAAAAGCAATTATCCAAAAGCTCGACGGATCCGCTTCCGCGATCATTCTGACCTCGTGTCTGGGCTTTTCTACGACCCGAATCGCTTCCTGGGCGACGCGGCCCGAGCGCGTCGTCGGCTTCGCCACCTTCTATCCCCTTAAGGAAAAAAAGGTGATAGAATTGACTTCTGGGCTGGCGACTCAAGCGCAGGCGCTCGAACAAGCCGAAACTTTTTTCCGCGCCCTCGGAAAAGAGCCGGCTCGAGTCAAGGACGCGCCCGGTTTGATTTTTGCGCGGATCTTAAGCCTCATCATCAACGAAGCCGCGCGCAGCCTTGACGAGGGCGTGGCCCAAGCCGAAGAGATCGACACGGCCATGCGGCTCGGCGTGAATTACCCCGCGGGCCCGCTCAAGTGGGCCGACCGGGTCGGCCTGGACGACGTGCTGGCGGTATTGGAAGGGCTCCAGCGCGAGACCGGCGAAGATCGTTATCGTCCGTCGCCGCTGCTGGTGAAAATGGTTCTGTCCGGCCGGCTGGGCGAATCGAGCGGCCGAGGTTTTTACGAATACAAGGCGTAGGGGCAACCCCCCGTGGTTGCCCGTCCGGGCAGGCACAGGGGCCTGCCCCTACCTGAAATCAAAACTATGAAGCAAGCATTCATCCTTGACGCTGTGCGCACGCCGATGGGCCGCCACGGCGGAATCTTGAAAGACATCCGCACCGACGATCTCGCGGCCCACATCATCAACAAGCTGGTGCAAAGGACCGGCATCAAGGGCGACGAGGTCGAGGACGTTTATTTCGGCTGCACGAACCAGGCGGGCGAAGATTCCCGCAACGTCGCGCGCAACGCCCTGCTGCTCGCCGGCCTGCCGATGACGGTCCCCGGCTGCACGGTGAACCGTCTCTGCGGCTCCGGCCTCGAAGCGATCAACCAGGCGGGCCGGGCGATTGAAATGGATCACGGCGACCTCTTCATCGCCGGGGGAGTCGAGAGTATGACGCGCTCGCCGTGGGTGATGCTCAAGAGCGCGGTTCCCTTCCAACAGGGAAACGTCACGGTTTACGACAGCACCGTCGGCTGGCGTTTTCCCAATCCGCGCATGGGAGAACTCTATTCACTGATCAGCAACGGCGAGTCCGCCGAGAACATCGCCGAGAAATATAACATCAGCCGCAAAGACCAGGATGCCTGCGCGCTCGAAAGCCACCGGCGCGCCGTGCGCGCGGCCGAGACCGGCCGGTTCAAGGACGAAATCATTCCGGCCGCGGCGCCGCAAAAAAAAGACGGCGCCGTCCTTCTCGGCAAGGACGAAGGGCCCCGCACCGATACTTCGATGGAAAAATTGGCGGCGTTGAAACCGCTGTTCCGGAAGAACGGCAGCGTCACGGCGGGAAACTCTTCGCCGATCTCCGACGGCGCCGCGGCCCTTCTCGTCGCCAGCCCGGAAAAGGCGAAGGCGCTCGGCCTCCGGCCGCTCGCGAGAATCGTCGCCTCGGCCGTCGCCGGCGTCGATCCCGCTTATTTCGGCATGGGACCGGTGCCGGCCACCGAGAAAGTTCTCCAGCGCGCGGGCTTGACGATCGAGCAGATCGATCTCGTCGAGATCAACGAAGCCTTCGCCTCCCAAGTCCTCGCCGACGTTCGTGAGCTGGGCTTCGACATGGACAAAGTCAACGTCAACGGCGGGGCCATCGCCCTCGGCCACCCGCTCGGCTGCAGCGGCGCGCGCATCATGACGACTCTCCTTCATGAAATGAAGCGGCGCGGCAGCCGCTACGGATTGGCGACGATGTGCATCGGCGTCGGCCAGGGAATCGCGACGATCGTCGAGAGAGTTTCCTGATCCCGCGTTCGACTCATCCGCGCCTGCAAAAAACATGCGTCGCAAGCTCGCTCCCCTCGTCCTTCTGCTACTGGCTTCCCTCCTGGTGGTTCTCGGCGTTTCGCTGAATTCGATCGTGGAAAAGAATCGCGGGCGGATCCAGGAAGAGCTCGAGAGATCGTCCGGGCGCGCCGTCGCCTTCGGCGAGCTCAAGCTCAGCTTTTGGCGCGGTCCTGGAATATCGGCGAAGGATTTGAGGATCGCCGAAGATCCCCACTTCGCCGCGACGCCGTTCATCCAAACCAAAGAGCTCAGGATGCGGCTCCGCTGGCTGCCGCTGCTCGCCGGAAGATTCGAGATCGACAAATTCATTCTCGACGAGCCGGAGATCCAGATCATCAGGAACGAAACCGGCGCGCTCAACATCGCCGGCGTGACGGCGCCCGAAAAAAAGCCCCGCGAGCCGGGCGAGGCCAGGGAAAAGAAGGGCTCCAGCGCGCCCAGCTTCTCGGTCACGGCCGTCAGCGTAAACCACGGCAGCGTCGATTACATCGACCGCTCCTCCAGGGAGCCGATCGAGATTCGCCTGCGCAGATTAGATCTGGACGCGGGGGGAATCGCTCAGGGCGAAACGACGAAAGTGAAGATGTCCGGCGCGCTGTTCGAGCACCAGGGCCAGAATCTCAGAGTGGACGGAAAACTGGGACCGTGGACGGGAGAGCTACCCTGGAGGCAAATTCCTCTCGACCTCAAGCTGGGCTGCGATTCGCTCCTGTTGACGCAGTTGACGCGCGCGGTTCCCGCCTTGAGAATCCCCTTCATTCGCCACCTGGACGCAACCGGCCCCGTCGCGATTCGAACCAGGCTGCGGGGCACGTTCGAGCGGCCCCGCTTGACCGACCTCCATTTGACCGGGCCGCTTTTCGGCGCCAACGAAACCAACACGACCGTCCAAGGCGAGCTGGATTTTTCCCACGCCGCCTCCTGGAGCGAAGGCGAGATGCAAACAAAAATAATCATCGATCCGCTGCCTCTCGACCCATTGAGAGCCATTCCCTTTTTCCGCCAGGCCCTTCCGGCCGCGCTGATGTTCGAAGGGCCTGTCGGAGTGTCCGGCGACATGCGGGGCCGTCTGGACGATTTGAAAATTCGCGCCACGGTCAAGGCGGGACGAAGCGAGATCGTGTACGGAAATTGGCTCAAGAAGGCCAAGGGAATTCCCGCCGTGCTCGAGCTCAATCTCGAGCGCCGGAAAGAGCGGCTCGTTGTCCACGAATCCTCGGTCGAGATTTATCAGTCGAAAATGAGATTCTCCGGCGCCCTCGACGAGCTGCCGGAGCGGTCGCTGACGCTCAGGCTCACGAGCGACGGGATGGACCTCGCCGGCTGGGACAAGCTGCTGGTGCCCCTTTCCCGTTACAACACGGCGGGAAAGCTCCGCTGGGACCTTTCGATTAAAAAAAATCTCGCCCAAGAAGGGGTCGAAATGAGCGGCGCCGTTGTCCTTGACAACGTTCAGGCGAAGGAAAAAAGGAGCGGCCGCGGCATCGAGCAGGCAACCGCGCGGATCGCCTTCCACGGCAGAGAGGCGCGCGTGGAGCGCCTCGTTCTCCGCTCCGGCTCTTCCGATATCGCCGTCGAAGGCGCGGTCGCCGACCTTTTCCAGCCCACGTTTCGCTATTCGCTTCGCTCCGCCAAACTGAACCTCGGCGATCTGACGCCCGCAGAAGCCTACAAGGCGGACGAGATGAAGTCGCTCGCGGGCAGCGGGGAGCTTCTGCTGAATGACGGAAAAATTCTCGTCCGCGGCCAACTCTCCTCCGCCGAAGGGACGCTGCAAAAAGTGGCGTACCGCAACCTGCGCGGCGAGGCCGCGTGGAGCCCCGGAGCCGTGACCTTCAAAAATTTTTCCTTCCAGGCGCTGAACGGAAATTTCCGCGCCAACGGAGCGTGGGAAACGGAGGCTCAGGATTCTTTCAAGCTGGCGCTCGAGCCCAGTTTCGAATCGGTCGATTTCAAGGCCCTGCTCGCGCAGAAGTTTCCCCGCTTCAAGGAGCGCATCGATGGCCAGCTCAACTTCAAAGCGCGGCTCAGAGCCGAAAGCAAGACCCTCGACGCGTTGCCGAAGAGCCTGGCCGGTCAAGGCGAGACCCAGCTCCGCAACGGAGCGCTGAAAGATTTCAACCTGATGCAGCTCGTCTTCGCCAACGTCTCCGGACTCCCCGGGATCGCCAAGCTGCGGGTTCCCGCCCGATTCGCGGCGCTCGCACAAAATAAAGACACGCCGTTTGAGTCTCTGACCGCGACCTTCACGGTCAAACAAGGGAGGATTTTCAGCAAGGACCTGCTCCTCGCGACGGCCGACTACAACATCATGGCCGACGGCTCGATCGGCCTGGATGAGACCATGAAATGGGACGCCACCTTGGTGATGTCGCCGCAATTCACGCAGGAGCTCGTTCAGGAATACAGAAACGCCCGCTACCTGACGGATCGCAGAGGCAGGCTCGTGGTGCCGTTCCGCGTCGAGGGCAAGCTGCCGCGCATCCAGGCCAAGCCCGATCTGCAAAAGCTGGCGCAGCAGATGCAGAAGGGCTTTGCCACGAAAGGCGCCGACCGGGCGCCTGAGGAAGGCGAAAAGCCGCCGAGGAAGACAAGCCGCCGGGAGCGCAGCCAGAAGGGTTTGGAATAGTTCTTCATAAAATGAACCTGCACGAAATTTACTTCGAGCTCCGCCCGGAAGACATTGCCTACGTCAAGTTCATCCTCGAATCGTACGAGGTCATCGGCTTGATCCGCACCATCGATCGCAAGAAAGCGATCATCGTCGTCCTGATCGTCGAAGACTTCCTCGCCGTCGGCCGCTCTCTTATGGACTCGCTTCGCAGTGAGATCGAATTGACCGAGATTCCGCGGCCCGCGGACGTAGGCGACGACTGGTTGATGAAAGAGCTCGCGACCGAATCTCCTTCTGAGTAATGGCATCCTCGGCGTCATCCATCGAGCAGAGAGTCCTCAAGTTTTTTTTCTCCAGGCCGCGCCAACGCCTGACGCCCGCGGAAGTCTTAAAGGGCATCGGCGCCGCGCGCGACGACCTGAACGAGGTCGTCGGCGGCCTCAGAAATCTCGCCAGGGAAGGCAAGATCGTCCGGCTGAAAAAAAATCATTACGCGCTGCCGGACGGGCAAAACTGCGCGACTGGCAGGGTCCACGCCCATCCGGACGGATACGGCTTTCTGATACCCGACGACCGCGACAAGGAAGATCTTTATTTGAGCCGGCGCGAGATGCGCCGCGTCATGCACGGCGATCGCGTCATGATCAGAGTGGATCGCAAACGAACCGGCGTCGACGCCCACGTCGTCGAGATCCTCGAACGCGGCCAGAAGCGGCTCATCGGAACCTACGAGGAGCGCGACGGCAGAGGTTACATTATTCCGATGGACCCGCGCATCGCGCCCGCCATCCCGCTCGGTCGCGCCGGCCCAAAGCCGGAAAAAGGAACGGTTGTCGCCGCCGAGATATCGCGCTACGGAACCGGATATTCTTCTACCGAGGCGAAACTTCTCGAGACTCTCGGCGCAGCCGACGATCCGGAGATTCAGGCGCGCTCGATCATTTTCAGATACGGCCTGGCGGCCGCTTTTTCGCCGGAGGCGAAGCGCGAGGCGGAAAGCTGCTCGCAATCAATCAGTGCGGCGGAGGGCGGGGCGCGCGTGGATTTGCGCGCGCGTTCCATTGTCACGATCGACGGCGAGAGCGCGCGCGACTTCGACGACGCCGTGACCGTGGAGAAAAAAGACGGCCTCTATCGGCTCTACGTCTCGATCGCCGACGTGGCTTATTACGTCAAGCCCGGCACCGCGCTCGATCAAGAAGCTTACGAGCGCGCCACCAGCGTCTATTTTCCCGATCGCGCGCTCTCCATGCTGCCCGAAGAGCTTTCCAACGGCATCTGCAGCTTGAATCCGCGGGAAGACCGCTTGACCAAAACCGCGCTGATCGAGATCGACGAGCGCGGCGAGGTGCTAAAGAGCCGCTTCTTCAACTCGGTGATTCGCAGCCAGGCACGCATGACCTATACTGAGGTGCGCCGCATTCTGGTGGACAACGACCCGGACTGCATGGAACGGTACCGCCATCTCGTCGATTCATTCAAGCTCATGGAAAAGCTGGCGCTCGTCTTGGGGGAGAAACGAAGGGCAAGAGGCAGCCTGGATTTCGATCTGCCGGAGGCGGAAATCATCCTCGATCTGCAAGGCGCGCCGGAGAACATCGTTCGCGCCGAGCGCAACATCGCGCATCGGATCATCGAAGAGTTCATGATCGCCGCCAACGAGGCGGTGGCGCGGCATCTGAAAGAAAAGGATCATCCGCTGCTCTACCGCGTTCATGAGGGACCGGAGCGGGAGGCGATGGAAGAAATGGCGCCTTTTCTCCTCAGTCTCGGCTATCGCCTGCCGCTTAAGAAAGAGCGGATCACGCCCAAGGAACTGCAAAAGATGCTCGAATCATGCCGCGGCAAGCCCGAGGAGAGGGTTATCAACCGGGTATTGCTCCGCGCGATGAAGCAGGCGCACTACGCTCCGGAGAACATCGGACACTTCGGCCTGGCCTCGACCTGCTACACGCATTTCACTTCCCCGATCCGCCGCTATCCCGATTTGATCGTCCACCGGGCGTTAGAAGACGTTTTGCTTGACAAGAAGCTCAAGCCAAAGGACCGGGAAGAGCTCGACCGCTATCTCGACGAGGCCGGCAAGCACACCTCCGAGCGCGAGAGAATCGCCATGGACGCCGAGCGCGAGATGGTCGATCTCAAGAAGGCGCAATTCATGATGGACAAGATCGGCCAGGAATTTAACGGCTTCATCGTGAGCCTGGCCAACTTCGGATTCTTCGTCGAGCTGGAGAATTACTTCGTCGAAGGGCTCGTGAAGCTATCCTCGCTCAAAGACGACGTGTACCAGTACTACGAGAAGGAGTATCTCATCAAAGGCCGCCGCCACGGCCGCAAGTTCCGTCTGGGCGCCCCCGTCCGCGTCCGCGTCGCGCGTGTCAATTCGTTTAGGAGCGAGATAGATTTCGAGTTGGTTTAAGGGTTCAAGGAAATAAGGAAAAAATTCTGATTCCTTGCAGGTTAACTCGCCTGAGCCGCTTCTAAACGCTTCAGCCGTTCCTCAAATCGGTTCATCTGTTCCTTCATAACTGTCATCTCGATATCCAGGGTCTCGTGCAATTTCATGAATCCATCCACATGACTGGCCAGTCGATCAATGCGATCATCGACCGCGGCGAATCTCTCGTTCATCTCTTTTCGGAGAGTACGAAACTCGACGTGGACGAGCCTAAATCTGGACTCTGTCTTTCGAAACCCGGTTCGAACAAGCCGTTCCAGCGATGTGAACCGCTGACCGATTGTTGGAGGTTGTCTTTTGGAACTCTTCCTAGCCATGCCGCTTCATCTTCCTGCCGGATCGACATCCTAAAGTCAAGATAAATCTCCGTACCAACGCAACCTTTATTCTTTGAAACCTATCAGAGAGAAACAGACGCTGGCCGACATGAGATGACTTTGGTAATTGTCGCCGGGTGTAAATCGATCGCATATTATCTAGCCATTTTCATCGCATCAAGACATCTCCACTTCTGCCTTACGGATTATAGTGAAACAGATAGACTACAATAGCAAGTATTACGAATCCGAGCTTACTCAATTTGACAACCCAGACCCATTTGCCTAAGCTCCGTTCCACTCAACTCACTTTCGGGGAGGTGTCATGAAGCGGATTAGAATCGTGATAGGTCGGATCGTGTTGGCGGCTCTGGGGTTCGCGCCGTTTCATTCGGTCGAGGCCCAGCAGTTGGAGAAGCTCAACGTCGGCTACAGCGGCACCGGCATCAGCCAGTACGTCATGGAGCTGCCGCGCAAGCAGGGAATCTTCCGCAAAAACGGCCTGGAGCCGGAAATCGTCTACGTCGGCAGCGGCACGATCTTGAGCCAGGCGCTGATCGCCGGCACTTTCGACGTGGCTTTTTCGCAGGGCTCGGAGGCCATCGCGGCCAAGCTCAGGGGCTTCGATCAACGCATCGTCGCCACGGTCGCCAACCACTTCAACCACGTTTTTCTCGGCCACCCGTCGATTACCTCTTTGAAGCAGCTCAAGGGAAAGAAAGTCGCCGTGAGCCGCTTCGGCTCGGGATCGCACTTCATGACGAACCTTGTCGTCAAGGAGGCGGGGCTCGACCCGCAGAAAGATGTCGCCGTGCTGCAGGTCGGAAACTCTTCGTCCCGCATGGCCGCGATCATGGCCGGAAGCGTCGACGCGACGATCATGGCGGCCGATTTCGTTCCTCTCGCCAAAAAACAGGGGTTCAATATTCTGGTCGATCTCGCCGACACGAAGGTGGAATACCCCTTCCTCAGCCTCCATATGATGAGCCCGGTCATCGAGCGCAACCCGAAGCTCGCCAAGGCGCTTATCAAGAGCGTCTCCGAAGGCATTCGCGTATTTAAGACCGACCGCAACGTCGCCAAAGCCACCATTCAGGCGGCCATGAAAACCAACGACCCCGAGACCCTCGAATACGCGTCGGCGCGCGCCGCCAAAGTTCTCGAAGTCCGGCCCTTCCCCACGGTCGCGGCCATTCAAATGGTTTTGGAAGAGCTGTCGGAGAGGGAGCCCAAGGCCAGGACTATGAAGTTCGAAGACTTCGTCGATCTGCGCGCGCTTAAAGAATTGGAAAAAGAAGGTGCCTTCAAATAGCCGGCAGGCTGTCTAGTAGCCGATTTCCATGCTTCGACGGGCTCAGCATGAACGGAAAATGATCAACGCTTCTCACGTTAAAACGTTCGCCCTGAGCGTGTCGAAGGGCGAACCGGTTCCGCCCCCTCAGTTCCGCGGGATGATCTCGTTCAAAAACTGCCTGAACTCTTTGTCCTGCTGCTTCTTGTCGTTCTCCTCGAGCGAATAGAAAAAATATTCGCGCCCGTCTTCCGGCACCTCGTCCGGCTCGACGATCCCTTTTTTGGGGATGTCGGCGCGGAGCGAGTTGTTCTCGCTCGCCTTCTGGTAGGCGATCTGCCCTTCGCGAGAGAGGAGCCAGTTCAAAAAAAGGCGCGCGGCGTTGGGGTGCGGCGCCCGGTTGAGCAGCGCCGCGGAGGCGGCGCCCGCGCCGAGAGGCGCGGGACCGTCCACTTTCACGTCCGCGAGGGGCAGTCCGGCCTTCATGTCCTCTTTACTGACCGGCGAAAAGAGGTTGACGGCGAATTTGCCGCGCGCCAGCCAATCGACGATCTGGTACCGATCGTTGGAAAAAACGACGTCCATATCGCCGAAGAGCCGCTTGAGAAAATTGCGTCCGAGGCCCGGCGTGGCGTAGAGAAAAACGGTCAGGTTCGCGGCATTGCCCGGCCGGCGCGGATCGAGGGCGACGATTTTTCCTTTCCACTTCGGATTGAGAAGATCCGCGTAGGCTTTAAACTCTCCGGCGCTCGCCAGCTTGGTATTGATGGAAAAAAGCGGCACGACGCTGCCGCGCCAGATCACCACGTACTTGCCTTCGGAATCGGCGAACCACAGCTTCTTCTGAAACCACGCGGCGCCGTCCAAGACCTCGGGAAGAATCAAGAGCGGGCGGATCGGCTCGAGCACGCCCGCGGGCTTCAAGGTCTCCAGCGGAATAGTGGTCCCGCCGATCGCGAGGTCCGCCAGATACTTGCCCGCCCGTCTCTCGGTCATGATGCGCGAGACCAGCTCGCTCAAGCGGCCGCTGGTGTAGGCCACGCGGACGAACGGGAAAGCTTTTTGAAACGCCTCGACGTAGATTCTCTCGTCGCCCGATTGGCCGTAGATGGTCAACTGCCCCTCTTGCTTTGCGGCCGCGAGCGTTTTTTCCCATTCGTCTTGCCTCGCTTCCCCTGCATGGAGACCTGAGAAGCACGCCAGACCGAGGATCACCAGCGGCAGAATCGCGGAGCGAATTGTTTTCATGCCATTTTCTTGTCGATCTTGTAGAGTTCGGCTGCGTTGTCGCGTAAAATTTTCCGCCGCGCATCGCCCGCAAGCCCTTCGAAGCAAAGCGCGATGGCATCCCGGCTGTTCGGCCAGGTGGAAGTGGCCAGGGGGAAGTTCGTCGACCAAAGGATGTTCTCGGCGCCGACGAGCCCGGAGTTTTGCAAGCTGGCCCGATCGTACCAAGTCGTAAGATAGCACTGTCGTCTGAAGAGCTCCGAGGGCTTCAAAGCGTAGCCTTCCAGGTAAATGCGGTCGTTCTCAAACTGAAAATCGGCGTATTGCAAAAGGTAACTTCCCCAGCCCAGCGCACTTTCGCTGAACACCACCTTGAGCTTGGGAAACCGAAAGAGGATGCGCGAGAGCAGCAGGTTGACAACGACGAAGATGCTGCTGGCCGGCCCGGTCATGGCCTCCACCGCCTTCTTCAGCTTGGGAGAGTAGCCGTCATAGGGTTGCAACTGGATTTGCGCCGACGACCCCGCATGGAAACAAATGGGGACGTCCAGATCCTGGCACGTCGCCCACACAGGATCATAGTCGGGCTCATTGATGTGCGGCACGTCGCGCAACTCCATGGGAATACCTGGATAGATGACGCCTCGGTGACCTTTCGCGACCGCGCGCTTGATCTCCTGAACCGCCGATTCGGCGGGGAAGAGCGGCACGATGCATTGAGGAATGAAGCGCGGGCTAGCGCCCGCCCACTCTTCGATCAGCCAGTCGTTGTAAGCCTGAATGCAGGCGAGTTCCAGCTGCGGGTCGCGGATGCGGCCGAAGACCTCGCCCGCCACGCCTGCGACTGTCGGATATAAAACCGAGCAATCGATGCCGCCGGCGTCGAGCGCCTTTAAACGCTCCGCCGGCACATAGGCCATCCGCGGCACCTCTGACCAGCGCTGCGGCTCATCGGAGCGGTCCGCCATGAGGGCGCCGGCCAGCGCGACGCCTTCCAGCGCCAACTTCCGGCCGTCTACGATCCAGCGTTCCGTGCCGTCGGCTTGTTGCTCGACGTGCGGGACGCGGTCTCCCCATTTGCTCTTCGATAACCGTCGCGTCCACAATTCAGGCGGCTCCTGGACATGGTCATCGACGCTGATAACTTGATCGCGGAAATCCTGCCGTGTCATGACATTTTTAAGCGAAGCGGTAGAGGCGGATGGCGTTCTCGCACAATAATCTCCTCCGCAGATCCTCCGAGACTCCTTTCAACGTCTCTTCGACAAACTTCCAAGACCGGGGATACGTGGACGCGGTATGCGGGTAGTCCGATTCCCACATGATGTTGTCCATGCTGATCCGGTGGCGCTCTTCCGCGCCCAGCTTCTCGAACCAGAAATTGACGTAGATCTGCCGTTTAAACAGCTCGCTCGGCCGGGTCAGAATCCCTTCCGTCCATAGACGGCGCCGCTCCCACTCGTGATCGCATCCTTCCATGACGTAATTCACCCATCCGACGCCGGTCTCCGCGGACACCCATTTGAGCCGGGGAAACCGGTCCAGAATTCCGGAGAAGATGAGGTTCGGGATCGATTCGGCGGGAAACGCGCCGGTCGGCACGGTGAGCATGGAATGAAATTGGTTGTGACTGTAGCCCGACCAGCGTGGAAAGGATATTTTTGTCGCCAGCCCGCCCGACTCATGGATGTGAATGGGAATACCCAGCGCCTCGCAAAGGCCCCACAGGGGGTACCAGGCGGGATCGTTGAAATGATACGTTCCTTTGGCCAACGCGCTGGGCTCGGAAAGCAGAGCGATGCCGCCGTGGCCTTTTTTTACCGCCCGTTCGACCTCTGCAAGGGCCGTTTCAACGCCGCTTAAATAAGGGACCAGCGCCAGCGGGACGTAGCGGTCGCTCGCCGCGCGCCATTCGGCCAGGGCGTCGTTGTACGCCCGCACGCAGGCAAGCTCGAAGGCGCCGTCGCCTTGAAGGAAGCTGAAATTTTGCACCGGCGGATTGGGAAAGAGCACTTCGCCGTCTACGCCGTCTTCGTCCAGCGCCTTCAGCCGCTCTAAAGGATCGAAGACTTTGGGCGGGACCTCCTCCCAGCGCTGCGGGTAGCACTTGGTCTCGCCGCGCTCCATCACCGCCGGGCAGTTGGCAACATAGTTGCCCCTGATCTTTCCATGGACCATCCAGCGTTCGACCGGATTTACTGATCGATCGTCTTTGACCTCGACCACCTGGGGAATCCGATCTCCCCACTTCGCTTTGGACATGCGACTCGTGAACGCGTCGCGATCGAGCTGCGCGTGAGAATCCGCGCTGATGAGTCCGAACTTTAATTTCATTCCATTCTCCCGGCTGTTTTTCTAAGCTGCGCCGTTATCGGATGCCCAGCTCCTGGTGGACCTCCCGGAGCAGCGTGTAATCCACCAAGTTGGCTTTCTTCGTCGCGACGCCTTTCGCCGCGGGATCGAGGGCGTTCTGGACCGCGCCGTCGGTGGCGACGCCGGTCGGCGCGGCCGATTTCAGCAGCACATCCACGGTCTTGGCCGCGTCGTTCTTTTCGATTTTCAAATTATCGACGACCCATCGCATCGTCTCCTCCTTGCGCTCCAGGGCGTAGCGGTGGCTTTTCAAGAAAGCGCGGAGGACCCTTTTTAAAAAAGGCCTCCTCGTTTCCAGCGCGGACTCGTGGACGACGAGCCCGAACTGCGCCAGGTCGAAGTGATCGCCATAGAAGAGCATCTGCCGGAGGCCCATCTTCTCGGCCATGAAATTATAGGGCGGAACCAGATTGGCCGCTTGCACCGTGCCGCTCGCGAGCATCTGGATCCTGACATCGGAGCCGCCGCGTCCCCCCATGAAGACGACCGTGTCCGGATTGACGCCGGCCTTTCTCAGGATTTCCACCGTGGCGAGATGAGAGCCCGACCCCAAAGTCCCCACGGTGATCGCCTTTCCGGAAAGCTGGGAAAGCTCGGTGATCGCGGGATTAGACATCAGAAACCATCCGGGCTTTTGGCTCTGGGAGAAAATTTTGACCACGGGCCCGCCGTTGGCGCGCAGAGTAATCCCCGTAGAGCCGAACTCCATGCCGTCTATCTGCTTGCCGATCAGCGCCGTCGGCGCCAGATAGGCCGGCATCACAACGAGCTTCAGCTCGATGCCTTCCTCGGAAAAAAAACCCCGCTCCTTCCCCATGAACAGATAAGCGACGCTGATATGTTTGGTGGAGATGCCCATGATGAAGTCATCGAGAGCGAAGCTTTTCCCAGAGATCGAGAAGAAAAACAACAAACCGATGAGGGCCGCACGAGCCACCGCTCTAACGGGGTCGACACCCCCCGAGTGTCTGATGGATCGTCTTTTAGGCAATAGGCTCATCTGCACTGGAGTGCAGCAGACCTTATAGAGCTTGCGATCGTTTTGCAACAAACCATCGACACGAAGCACGCAAGTCGTTCCAATGGTTTTGGAAGAGCTGTCGGAGAGAGAGCCCAAGGCCAAGACGTTGAAGTTCGCGAAGACTTCGTCGATCTGCGCGGGCTAACAGAGTTGGAAAAAGAGGGAGCGTTCAAGTCAGTCCAGCTTGCCGTTTTTTCTTTGCCGAAATTCGCGGCGTAACCGCCCCGCCGGGGGTCTCTTGAAGGGCCGATGCGTGGGACGAGGAAGATAAGGCGTACTTCAAAAGTTCGCTTAGAAATCTCGTGCCGCGTAACACAGCCGTATCGCATCGGCCCGGAGAGAGACTCGCGGCGGGGCCGATGGCAAGTGGCTCTTTATGGCCGCCCTGCTACTCGTAGCGGAGCGCTTCGATGGGATCTAGCCGAGCCGCCTTCTGCGCCGGATAGAAACCGAAGAAGATTCCCACTCCTCCGGACACGAGCAGCGCGAAGGCGACGATGTCGGGACGGATCAGGATCGGCCATTCCATGAACCGATGGATCATGTTCGAGCTGCCGATGCCGACGAGAATCCCGAGCGCGCCGCCGAGCGCCGCCATGACCACGGCCTCGACGATGAACTGAAGCATGATGTCGCGGCTGCGCGCGCCGACCGCCATGCGAATCCCGATCTCGCGCGTCCGCTCCGTAACGGACACCAGCATGATGTTCATGATGCCGATACCGCCGACAAGCAGAGAGATCGAGGCGATCGTGCCGAGAAGAATGGCCATGACCTGCGTCGTGCTGGACGAGGCCGCGGCGATGTCGGAGAGATTGCGGATGGTGAAATCGTCTTCCTGGTCGGCTTGAATCCTGTGGCGCTGGCGCAAGAGCGCGGTGATCTGTTGCTCCGCTTCCTGCATGCGCGCCGCGCTCACGACCGCTACGTGGATGCTGTGCACCCAGGTCATCCTGAAGATCCGCTTTTGCATCGTGGTGTAAGGGATCATGATCGTATCGTCTTGATCCACGCCTTGGCCGGTTTGTCCTTTGGCTTGCAATATGCCCACGACCCGGAAGGGGATGTTCCTCACCCGTATCACGGCGTCGAGCGGATCTTCGTTGCCGAAGAGAGTATCGGCCACGGTCTGGCCGAGAACCGCCACTTTAGCGCTGCTGTCCACGTCCCCGTCGGTGATGAAGCGGCCGTCTTCGACTTGCCACTCGCGGATGTGCTGAAACTCCGGCGACACCCCCTGAATCAAGGTCGCCCAGTTCTGGTTGCCCGCGATCACCTGCTGCGTGCCCCTGACCGAAGGGGAAGCAAAGGAGACCGCGGGAACTTCTTCGGTGATCGCCCGGGCATCGCCGTCCACCAGGGTGCGAACCCCGCCAAAACCGGTTCTCACGCCGCCGGGAACGCTGGAGCCGGGAACAATCACGATAACGTTGGTGCCGAGGCTCGCGATCTGCGCGCGCACCAACGCCTTGGCCCCTTCGCCGATCGCCACCATGGCGATCACCGCGCCGACGCCGATGATGATGCCAAGCATCGTGAGAAACGAGCGCAGCTTGTTTCGCCTGAGCGCTCTGAGAGCGATTCTTAAAGTCATCAGCCACATCGGCGCCTCCGGCGCATGGCAGATCTCAAATTACAAATCTCAAATTCGCATCGCGGCCTTAATTTTTCGCTCACGCCTCACTCTTCATTCTCGCTTCTCTCGTCCGACGTGACCAAGCCGTCGCGGAAATGGATCTGTCTTTGGGAATAAGCGGCGATATCCGCCTCGTGCGTTACCAGAACGATCGTGAGGCCCTCGTTGGCGTTCAGACGTTGAAACAGCTCCATGATATCGGCGCTGGTCCTTGAATCCAGATTGCCCGTAGGCTCGTCGGCCAGAATCAGCGCTGGACGGTTCACCAGCGAGCGCGCGATCGCGACGCGCTGTTGCTGGCCGCCGGAGAGCTGGCTCGGCATGTGGTCGAGCCTTTGCTCCAACCCGACCAAAGAGAGCACCTCCAGCGCGCGCTGGCGCCTTTCCTTGCCGTGAAGCCCGTTGTACATCATCGGCAATTCGACGTTCTCGAGCGCCGTTGTGCGCGTAAGAAGATTGAAGCCCTGGAAGACAAACCCGATCTTGTGATTGCGGATGTAGGCCCACTCGTCGGGCGAGAGCGATCCCACCTCATGACCTTCCAAAAGGTAACTCCCGCTCGTCGGGCGGTCCAGGCAACCCAAAATATTCATGAAGGTGGATTTGCCCGAGCCCGACGCCCCCATGACCGCAGTGAACTCGCCGCGGTCGATCTGGAGGTTGATGCCGCGCAGCGCGGGGACCTCGATGTCCCCCATTTTATAGATTTTCTCGACGTTCCTGATGGAGATGAGATGTTCTACCTGAACCACCCTAGACCTCTCGTCTGCTGCGGCTGGAAAGGATTGGCAGGACCGGACGAACCATCCGCTTTTGGGCTTTCCGTGACGCTTAAAATGACCTGATCTTTCTCGGCGACTTCTCCTTCGATCAACTCGGTGTAAGAGCCGTCGGTAATCCCCACGCGCACCTCGACCGGGACAGGCTCGTAATTTCTTAAAACGTAAACCTTGACCAACCGTCCGTCCTTGCGCTCCGGATCGGCTTGCGACGCCCGCGAGCGCCGGCGGCCTGCGCCGCCTCCCCCGCCGCTGCGGCTCGCCTGGCGAATCAGCTCTTGGGCCTCTTGTTTTTCCCACGGCGGGCGAAAGCGGATCGCCATGTTCGGAATCTTGAGGACGTCGGTTTTTCGGCTGATCAAAAACTCCACGTTGGTCGTCATCCCGGGCTTCAAGAGCAACTCGCTGTTGTCGATCTCGACGACCGCATTGTAAGTGACGACGTTTTGGACGGTCGTCGGCGCGTTGCGGACCTGGGAAACTTTGCCTTTGAAGCGTCGCGCCGGATAGGCGTCGACCGTGAAGGTCACCGTTTGTCCGGTCCAAATGCTTCCCACGTCGGCCTCATCGACGCTGGTATGAACCTGCATCTTCGATAGATCGTTGGCGATGGTGAATAGGATCGGCGCTTGCAGCGATGCGGCGACGGTCTGTCCGACGTCGACGGTGCGCGAGATGACGG
Organism: Candidatus Binatia bacterium; assembly: GCA_036504975.1. Lineage (NCBI taxonomy): Bacteria > Candidatus Binatota > Binatia (SeqCode) > Binatia bacterium. The sequence continues at coordinate 20,526 of DASXUF010000154.1, forward strand.
TGCCGTCCACCGGCGAGCGGATCGTCGTGTTGTTGAGATCGACCGTGGTCTGGTTCAACGACGCCTGGGCTTGCGCGACTTGCGCCTTGTTGACTTCGTATTGGGCCACGGCGGCATCGTAGGCGGCTTGGGCCGCGTCCAGATCACTCTGCGCGACGAGGTCGCGCTTCCTGAGTTCCCGTACGCGCTCCAGAGTCCGACGGGTGTCGTCGACGCCGACTTTGCCTTTTGCGAGATTGGCCTGACCGGCAAGGAGATTCGCCTTGCCTTGATCCACCGACGCTTTGAACTTGTCCTGATTGAGCTGGGCGATCACCTGGCCCTGCTTGACCTTGCTGTTGAAATCCGCATTAAGCTTCTCGATGGTTCCGGAGACCTGGCTTCCCACCTGCACCGTGACCACCGCCTGCAGCGTGCCCGTCGCCGAAACCACCTGGGTGATGGCGCCGTTTTGAACCGCCGCGGTCACAAAAGGCGTTTCTCTGGCGCCGTCCCTGAGACTCCAAAAACCGAATCCCATAACGCCAACGACGACAACGGCCCCGACGGTCAATAGATTTCGTTTAAGCTTCACGGCTCTTTCCGTACCCCGTGAAATATCCTTTCCACGATTTCCCCGACTTCTTTTTTTTCCGGACGCTGGAACGTGACGCCGCTCGTGATGACGGAATCCGGCTCCAGGTCTTCCAAAAGGTGCTGCACCCCCATGCGAAACAGCGACATGAACGGCACGTCTTCCATCGACTCTCTCAGCTCGCGTGCGTTGCCTTTGACGTAATAATTCATGTCGGTGTCGGTGATCAAAAGCGTGATCTTTCCAGTCCGCCTGAGATTCTTCGCCGTGGTGCTGGTCTTGCCGATCGCCAGATCGATCGTGGCGCGGTCCTTGGCCACGACTTCGTAATAGGAAAGCATCGCAGGATGGGCCCAGCCCGCGTCATCGACGGTTACGACGACGATCGCCTTGTCCGTCTTCGACGCCATCGCGTCGCCCTTGAGGCGGTGGAACAGCTCTTCGGTCAGTTTCGTGCCCAGAATTTGCGACATTCTCTCCTCTTAGTTAGACGCTTGAGCCCTCGACCGCGTTGACACTACTCCGCAACGACAAGCTCCCGCCGCTTGCCGAATCCCTGCTCGTTGTCGATAAAAAAAACCTTCTCGGGCGCGACGCAATAAAACCTGACTTTGAGAAATGCCTGGTACAGGGCGCCGCTCGCCGGATTGCCGAATATTTTCATGACGTCGGGATACTTGCGGGCGTAGGCCGCCATCGCCTTGCCCTTTTCGATGAGAGAGTCCACCGCGGCGACCCTGCCCTCGAGCTGAATGCCCTTGATCTTCCGCCAATCGCGATAATCCTCCTGGATCGTAACCGCGACTCTCCCGTTGACCGCGAGGTTCTGACAGTGCCTGGAGTCGGGAGCGGAAAAAAAATAGAGCCGCAAGTCCTCGCTGGCGTAAAACACTGTCGCCGCCCACGGGACATCGTCGCGGCAAGTGCCGAGCGTCATGGTATTGTGACTCTCCATGTAGTCCAAAATCTGGCGCTTGAGTTCTTCCGCCATCACAGTTCAAGTGCTGAGTCCTGAGCGAGCGAGTTCCCCTCCCCTTACTCAGCACTCAGAGCTTGTGAAAAAATCGCCGATCGCCCTTCGACGGGCTCAGGACGAACGGCTAAGTCCTCGAACTTCCATCGATGTTATCCCGTTCGTGGTGAGCTTGTCGAACCATGAACGAATTTTTTCACAACCTC
>DASXUF010000155.1 GCA_036504975.1 Candidatus Binatia bacterium
CCCTTTTTCGACCTTCTCGATCTCCCGCTTCATCATCTCCCGCAGCATGACGATGCCGCGGTCGGCGGTGGCGAGCCGCTCGTGCGTGCGGTCCGAGATCGGCCCCTGGGTTTCCCAGGCCATATGATCCTGGCACTGCACGTCGATCGTCATGTCGAAGCGCGTGAACGGGTGCAGCGCGTCCGGCGGATTCTTGTAGGGGTTCACATATTCCACGGGAAGATCGCCGTTTTCTTCCACGACGCCGCCGTCCTCGCTCGGATCGAAGCGGACGAAGAAAATCTTCGTGTGGGCGTCGTCCATCGGAACGCGGATCTGCGTCGCGTTGGACTGGCGGAGAATATTCGGGAAGATCAACGGATGCTCGTCGATCCGGCCGTTGATGTATCGGCGCTTTTTCATGATGCCGTAGGGAAACTCGTAAAACTCGAACTGCTCCACGTCGTCGGTGAGGCCGCGGGTCGTGCTCGCGATGGTCCGGCCGCGGCCGATCATCGTCTGATGGAGGATTTGAAGGTGCGACGGGTCCACGGAATTTTCCATCGCTTGAAACCAGTTGCAGTCGAGCTGCGGCTGGACGATCACCCGTCGGCGGCCGTCTTTCCGCACCCAGAGATCGTACTGGGGAAGGAGCGGCAGCGGCTTCGGTCCCATGTAGGTCCAGTAAAGCCCTACGAATTTTTGCACCGGATAGGCTTTGTGCTTGACCGTGAGATGGAATTTGCTGCCCGCCGGCTCGGCCGGGCATTCGATACAGTTTCCTTCGGTGTCGAACAGCCAGCCGTGATAGGCGCAAGCGATGCCTCTTTTTTCCACTCTGCCGTAAAGGACCGATGCGCCGCGGTGCGGGCAGCGATCGTCGAGCAAACCGACCCGGCCCGTCCGGTCGCGGAAGAGGACGAGATCCTCCCCGAGAATGCGCGCGTGCAGAGTCGGCTTTTCATCCGTCAGTTCACAAGCCGGGGCCACGGGCAGCCAGTAGCGGCGCAGCAGCTCGCCGGCCGGCGTTCCCGGGCCGACGCGCGTCAACAGCTCGTTTTCTTCTTGGGTCAGCATGGTTCCCCCTTCGACTATAGGTAGTGTCTGCCTTTCATCGCGTCCGGCACTTTAAGGCCCATCTCCTCGATCAGCGGGTTGACCTCTTTGATGTACGCTTCTCTCGCCTGCGCGTTGGTGCGGCGCTTGATGCCCCAGTGACAAAACCGTTCGGAGCGCTTTGATTCGGAGCTGCCGAACATGTCGAGCGCCGTGATGTACCAGTGATCGAGCGCCTTCTGGACTTTCTCGCGCGACTGATCGCCTTTCTCCACCAGCTCCCGCGTCTTGTTCGCGCCGTACTCGATGTGACCGAGCTCTTCCAGGATGATATCCGGCAGCAGCGGCACGATCGGCGCGTAGCTCGTGCCGACGAACTCGTCGAGCTGGTAATGGCCTACGCGATCGATCAAAAAGCCGAACACGGCGAAGTCCTCCCAGGTCGTGATCTTTCCGCGGAAGGCTTCGAGGTAGCGCTTCTGGTTCGGCTGGCTCAAGACGAACGAGACGTCCACGCCGATGTCGCCGGCGACGCGGGCGAATTTCCGGTAGTGATCCATCTCCTCCGCCGCCGTGCGCGCGACGATCAGTTGGTCGAGCTTCGTCGGCGTGCCGGGAAGCATCTTCTCCATGTAGAGATGCGGCCCGCCGATCTCGCAATCCGATTGGATCGTGAGGATCCGCTTGAGCAGATCCTGATACTCGGGGTCCATCTTTTCGAAATCATCGGCCGTGACTTTGTCGTTGAACATGATCTTTCCTTTCCGGATATTGTTTTTTACGTCCCGGTGAAGTTCGGCTTTCTTTTTTCCAAAAACGCCGCGGTTCCCTCATGCAAATCGTGGCTCGTGGCGAGGTTGCCGAACGAGCGCGCTTCCATCTCCAGGCCGGAAGCCAGATCGACTTCCACGCCTTTGTTGATGAGCATCTTCGACGCTTCGAGCGCGAGGCGCGGCAGCGCGGCGAGCTTGGCGGCGAAGGCGCGCGCTTCTTCGAGCAGCTTACCCTTGGAGACCACCTTCATGACGAGACCGAGAGCCAACGCTTGCTCCGCGACGATCGGATCGCCGGTGAGAATAATTTCCTTTGCTTTCGCTGCGCCGATGAGGCGCGGCAGGCGCTGGGTGCCGCCGCCGCCGGGAAACGCGCCGATCTTGATCTCCGGGAGACCGAACTTCGTCCCCTCCGAAGCGATGCGGAAATCGCACGCGAGCGCCAGCTCGCAGCCGCCGCCGAGCGCATAACCGGCCACGGCGGCGACGACCGGCTGCGGCAACGCCTCGATCTGATCGAACAGAAGCTGGAACTCGCGCGCGTGCCGGTAGGTCGCCTCGGCCGTGTTCGCTTCGAGGATCTCGCCGATGTCGGCGCCGGCGCAGAAAAACTCCTCGCCCCCGGTGACGATGACGACGCGCTGCGCGGCATCGGCGGCGATCCGTTTGAGCGCCGCTTCCATCTCCTGTCTCAGCATTCCGTTGAAGGCGTTCTTCTTCTCCGGCCGGTTGAGCTGGATCGTCGTAACGCCGCCGTCCCTGCCGACCAGCAGATTGTGATACATAGAGCCTCCAGAGGATTGCGCCGTCATAGGCCGAAGAGCTGCACCGTGTTGTCGCGCAAAACTTTCCGCTTGACCTCTTCCTTGAGGCCGATCTCACCGATCTGGTCGAGGCTCGCCTTCCACGGGAGGCCGTTGGTGCCCCAGACGCAGCGGTCCATGCCCATCCGGCTGTTCATGAAGTGAATGACCTCGGGCGCGAGATATTTCGGCATCCAGCCGTCGATGCCGAAATAAACGTTGTCCCACTTGTAGCAAGCCGAGATCAGCTCCTCGGCCCACGGCCAGCCGGTGTGCGCGCCGATCATTTTCAGCTCGGGAAAATCGCTGGCGATTTTATCCAGATAAATCGGCCGGCCGTGCTCGCTCGGCATCGCTTCGAGCACGTGGCCGACTTGCATCGACACCGGAATGTCCAGCTCGACGCACTTGGCGAACAGCGGATACATCTTGGCGTCCGAGAGCGGGATGTCGAAGCCGTAGATGTGGACGTAGACGCCCTTGAAGCCGTAGCGCTTCACGCCGATCTCGATTTCCTGGAGCGACTCTTTGATGCGAAACGGATTGTAGCCGGCGAGACCGACGAAGCGGTCGGGATATTGCGTCGTGTACTGCGCGACTTCGTCGATCGTCGTGTTCATGTACATCCAGTGGTTGCGGTACGACCACATTTTCGTCTGGGTGATGAAAACTTTTTCCACCCCGGCCTCGTCCATCTTGCCGATCATCGCCGGGATGGTGTCGAACTGCGGCAGGCCGCCGATGGCGCGCTCCATGCGGCAGATCAGCTCGTTTTTTTTGGCGTCGTTCCACTTGGCGATGAACTCCGGCGTCGCCACGTAGTACATCATGTCGATCGCTTTGACTTGGCTAGCCATAGCTGTTTCTCCTTTCCCTCACCCCTGCCCTCTCCCAGCGGGAGAGGGTGACAGAGTCGCTCTCAACCATTCCCTCGCCCTTTAGGGAGAGGGTTAGGGTGAGGGTTTGGGTGAGGGTGTTCTTACGCCATCGTCAGTCCGCCGTCGACGCTGACCGTCTGTCCGGTCATGAAGTCGGAATCGTTGGAAGCGAAAAAGACGACCAGCGCGGCGATCTCTTCGGGCTTGGCCGCGCGCCGGAACGGCGTCGCCTTGATGACGGCATCGACGATCTTCGCCGTCTTCTCCGATTGGTCGCGGATCGCCTGCATGAGCGGCGTGTCGGTCATGCCGGGGCAGACGACGTTGACGTTGATGTTGTAGCGCGCGGTCTCGCGCGCAAGCGTCTTCGAGAACGCGATCACGGCGCCTTTGGTGCCGGAATAGACCGCTTCCCACGACGATCCGACGCGTCCCGCGTCGGAGGCGATGTTGATGATCTTGCCCGAGTTGCGCTGGATCATGTGCGGCAGCACGGCTTTGACCGTGTTCAGGACCGATTTGAAGTTGATCGCGATGATCTTGTCCCACGTCTCCTCGTTGCTCTCGATGAAAGGCTCCAGCCGGTCCCAGCCCGCGCAGTTCACCAGGATGTCGATCTGCCCGAATTCCTGGAGGACTTTTTGAATCATCTGCTCGACCTCGGTTTTCCTGGTCAGATCCACCTTGCAGGCGATCGCCGACCCGAATCCCGCCGCCGCGACTTCTTCGCTGACGCGCTGCGCGTTATCCACGGCGATATCGGCGATCGCGACGTTGGCGCCTTCGAAGCCCAGCGCCAGCGCCGTGGCGCGGCCGATGCCGCTGCCGCCTCCGGTGACGATCGCTGTCTTGCGTTTGAGTTTCATGTTCGCTCCTTTTGTCTTTCAGGCGTGTTCTACGCCACCATCGCCTGTTCTTTCGGCTCCTGGCGGATCTTCTCCAAACGTTTGAGCGCGAGCAGCGCGGCGCCGA
>DASXUF010000156.1 GCA_036504975.1 Candidatus Binatia bacterium
TTAAACTCAACATTGTGGATGAAGGTCGTGGTTGAATTCCAGTTTGAAGCCGTACTGGGAAAAACCCGCCGTACGGAATTTTAGAGAGGGAGGAGGACACGCCTGTTCCTGTATGGGTTCATGTGGTGCGCCTCCTCCCTACTCGACGGTGAAAAAGTTATCACCACGAAGAGCACAGCGCGGCGGAGCCGCAAGCAAAAGTCGAAATATCTCGCGCAAAGACGCAAAGGGCGCCAAGGTTCCTCAAATCCCCCTCTTTCCCCCTTTGTCAAAGGGGGATGAAAGGGGATTTCTCGATTTCTTTGCGTCGTTGGCGTCTTGGCGCGATCAAAACAACCAGGGTTTTAGACTTAGAAAATTTGCGCAAACGAAGAAAACTTTTAATCATAGTATTACGAAGGTCACGAAGTTTTTAAGTCCTCGCCCCAAGACGCAAATAACGCATCTGTTGATTTGCTGACGGCGCTCGCCCCTCTGATCGCGCGAGCTTTACGGCGCGATCCAGACCCGGGAAAAACCCGCCGTGGTCATGTTGAAGCGCCCGTCCCAGTCGGTCTCGAAGCCGCGCACCTTCTTGTTGTACGTGTAATAGCGCGGGATGAACGCCAGCGGAATTTCCGGAACTTCTTCGTGGATGATGCGTACCACTTTCTCCCATATGGCGTAGCGCTTCTTGGGGTCGATCGTCTTCGCCGCCTCGTCCATCAAGCGGTCCACTTCTTTATTGCAATAGCCGGAGGAGTTCTCGCCGCGTTTTTTCGCTTTCACTTCCTCTTCGTTGCAGCTCAGCTCTCCCGGATATTCCATGCCCAGTTCGGTCGGCACGTCGCTGCCGGAGAGAATCATCATGAAATCGCCCCTGCTTTCACGCGTCTCGCGCGCGCCTCTTTCCACGATCGTGATTTTGGTTTTGATCCCCGCCGACGACAACAGGTTCTGAACCACTTGGAGCTCCTCGCCTTCGGTCTGGAGACCCATAAGCTCCACCTCGAGATTCGGCGATACGCCCCCTTCCTTGAGAAGCGCCTTGACCTTTTCCAGGTCGCGCTTCATCTCGGGAAGCTTCATGTGCCAGGGACTCTCCTTCGGAACCAACTGGTCCGCGGGCTCGCCCAGCCCCCAGAACGCGCCGTCGATAAACTGTTTCTTGTCCAGCGCGTAACGAACCGCCTGACGGAGCTTGAGATTATTGAACGGCGGATCGGCGACATTAAAAAGCATGCGGCGGAAGCCGGCGTACTTAGCCTCGGTTGCCCTGAGATCGGGATATTCCCCTTTGAGAACGCCGCGCACGGAACCGTAAGCCGTTCTTTCAACCATATCGACGTCGCCGGCGCGAACGGAGGTAAAGCGAACGGTCTCGTCGCGAATCGGGCGCAGGACCAGCTCGTCGAGGTAGGGAAGCCCTTTTTGCCAGTAATCCGGGTGGCGCACGAAGACGATTTCCCGGTCGGCCTTGTAGTCCTTGAACGCGAACGGACCCGTGCCCGGCGGCATCGTTTGCGCGCGCGGATCGGTGACCGATCCTTGAGGCACGATGGGAAACGGGCGGATGGAGCCCAGCGTCGCCAAAAAAGCCGAATCGACTTCCTTCATCACGAACTCGACGGTGTACTTGTCCTTGACGTTGACCGACCCGACGGCGCGGAGCGGGACAATTCCAGTGGCGGCGTTCTTCGGCTCCATGGCGTAATCGACGCTCCATTTGACGTCCGCCGCGGTCAGCTCCTTGCCGTTGTGGAACTTCACGCCGCGCCGCAGGTTGAACGTATATAATTTTCCGTCGGGCGAAACCTTCCACGATTCGGCGAGGGCGGGGACCATCTTGCTGTTCTTATCGAAATCGATCAGCGGCTCGTAAACGATGCCGCGCACGGCAAAATTCGTGGAGGTGGTGCGCATAAACGGATTGACCGCGGTGATGTCGTTGCGCAGTCCTAAAATAAGACGCCCGCCGCGCCGCGGAGTTTCCGCGGCGGACCCCGGGGTGGCAAGAAATAAAATTATCAAACCAGCGACGATGGTGTAGGTCATAAAGTCTCCTGAGCCAATTCGAAATTCCTGAATGACGGCTGAATGTCATGCCTCTCCGAGGGACAGGAAGTTAAAGGTTTTGCAAAATCACTCAATGCAACCATTGAATCGGTCCCCTCGCCCGCTTGCGGGAGAGGGAGGAACACTCAGAAAATAAACCCCCTCATCCTGACCTTCTCCCTCAAGGGAGAAGGAAAACTGAGGCGCCCGATTTATGCTCGTAAAAATCGACTTTTCATAGCCGTTCAGGAATTGTTTATACCGCGCGCGCGGCTTCCTTCTGCGTGCACCAGGGAATCACGTGTCCCATCCGGCAGCGCGCCGATGCCTTGGCCAAGGCTTCCTCGAACACGGCGTGAATCTTCCGGTCTTCGTCTTCGTACTCGATCTGCGCGCCGCCCTGCTTGACGCTTTTGTCCGTCCGAGCGTCTTCGTGGTTGAACATCGAGAAGCGGTAGCGCCAGGTGTTCCAGCGGAGCGCGAGGTAGCGCGCCGGATCGGCGCCGGCGTTGAAGTGCTGGTGGAACCATTGATTGGGCGGCACGACGACGCTGCCCGGCTTCCAGTCCACGCGCATCCGTTCTTTTCCTTCGGGCCAGAGCAGCGAGTAGCCTTGCCCGGTCAGGATGATGACGTGCGCGCCGGGGCCGTGACGATGGGCTTTCTTATACGTCCCGACGCGGAATTCCGAAATGTGCGACATCATGATGTTGCCGGCGAGATCGAACATGACGTGGCGGTTGCCGCCCGGCCCGCGCTCCGGCTTGTCGTAAAGCGGCACCGTGTACACGTCGGGAACGAAGTTGACCGATAGCTTGTCGCCCCAGAGCTGGCCGACGCCGCTGAAGTAATCGTTATCTTCATCGGGATTGAAGCGGTCGAGGAAAGCGTAATCGGCGTTGAAGACGAAATCGACGTTATGAAACAAGCTCAACATGAACGGCGCGTTGGTGACGGCGAAGTAGCGCACCGGGGCGTTGCCCTGGCCGTTGAAGTGTTGGTACGCGGAGTTCAGAGGAATCGCGAAGAGGCTCCCCGGATGCCACTCGAACGTATGTTTTTTCTTCCCGTCCTTTTGCCAGATGGTGGTCGCGCCGCGGCCTTCGACGATGAAAATCATTTCTTCGTAGAGATGCCTCTGCGGCTTGAGCGATTTCCCCGGCGGAATCACGCAGACGTAGCCGTCGTTGGTCCCGCCCGTGCCGTCGAGGTTGACGAACGCCCCCAGCCCGCCCTTCAAGTCCCAGGGCGCGACTTCGACTTTGCGCAGATCCTCGATGAAGAAGCCGCGGTGGATAGGAATTTTTTGCGCGATCTGCCAGTTCCCGTACGTGTCGATCATCTTGTCGTTGGTGTATTTCATAAACTTCGCCTCCTTTTCGCGTCCATAGGTGTCAATCCAATTCGATCAGCAGCCGCGGGTCGATCTTGCAGGCGATCCGCAGGCAGCGGTCCTCCAACGGCCGGAACGCGCGCTTGAAGCGGACGGCCCGGCGCACGCTTTCCTGCTGCTCGTCCGTCACCGCATATCTGCGGATGAGATCGTGCGTCGAAGCGCCGTGCTCGATATCCAGCTCGGCGTGGACGGCGTAGTGCACGAGCCCCCATTCGGGAACGCCGTAGAACTTCGCCAACGCCTCCGCGAGCTGCATTCTCCGGCCGCCTTTTCCGGTGCCGACGTCTTCGTCGAAGCTCATCGCCGCGCCTTCGAGCCAGCTATGGTCGCGGGCATAGTTCAGCCACGAGTCGCAGAGGTGCCGGTATTCGGGGATCACGTCCCTGAAGCTCTCCATCTCTGCGCGCGGTATTCCCAGGCCGTCGCCGAGCCGAAGCCAGCTTTCGGAGTGCGGCCCGGTCGTGCCGCCCATCAGCCGGTCATCTTCCTCGTCGAGATATTTTTTGACGCGCTCCAGCCGGACTTCTTTGATTGGGCAGTTGGCCAGGATGTAGAGTTCTTTGCGCGGCACGTTGGCGCGGTAGTAATGGTACTGCTTCACCCACGTTTTGACCTGTTCCTTGGTGAGTTTTCCCTGCATGATGAGAATATGGGTGGCGTGCCCTTTGTGGAAGAGCTCTCTTCCACTCATGAGCTCCTTGATGAACTCATCCGGCGGCTTGGGCATGGCGTGATGTAAGCGTTAAGCGCGCATCGACGAAGCTCTGAACTCATCGATTTCCTTCCAATGCAGGTATCAAAATGAATTTCGTTTGGCAAACGGATGTTTGCCGAGTGGGTCCATAAGAGAAATTCGAGAGCAAGCAGAGACCTCGCTCGCTAGTGACTCATGTTGAGTCGTGTAGGTAGCGGCTCATTTTTTGAAAATGTGTCTATTATTGCACAGAATCCCGGTCCGTCAGCGGTGTAAGCATGGTTCAGCATGGAGATTACAGGTCCACGAGGCAGATGGACGTTACGGTGCCAAGCCTGCGACGCTACGTTTGAAGTCGAACTGGCAAGCGTATTTGAACGAATTGTACGCTCCGTGATTGATACACCCTGTCACGATTGCAAAAAGAAGCCGACGGACCCCCCTGCAACGCCGTGGCACGAGATCGTAGGGTTTGAGACTCTAAGCGAGAAGCTGGATTAGCATTCGACCTGGCCCGACTGCCCCTGTCATAAATTCACTCTGTGCCCGGCCTGGAGGAGAAGACAATGAGCGACGAGAAGAAGACCCTTTACGAGCGCCTTGGCGGCTACGACGCGATCACGGCGGTGGCGAATGATCTCCTGCCCCGGCTCCAAGCCGATCCGCAGCTCGGCCGCTTCTGGGCGCATCGCGGAGAGGACGGCGTCAAGCGCGAGAAGCAGCTCCTGATCGACTTCCTATGCAGCAGCGCGGGCGGACCGGTGTACTACCGCGGCAGGGACATGGCGCTCTGCCACCGAGGCATGCGCATCAGCGAGAGCGACTGGAATGTGTTCCTCGGTCATGCCGCCGCGACCCTCGCGAAATTCCAGGTGCACGAGGCCGAACAGCGCGAGGTTGTTGCGTTTGTCCAGGGTCTCAAGAAGGAGATCGTGGAATAGCGTGGTTTCCCGGCCATCGGTAAGTAACCTCTTTACGCCCCGGCTTTACTTGCAACGTTTCGCCGCGCGGGTTAACTTTGCGCTAGTCGGAATGACATCGTATGGCTGAGATCTTAAAAACTCTCGGTGGGACTACGTTGACTCTGCTTGCCGGTGCTATGCTCCTGACGGGATTTTTTCATTACGCAGATGCAGCGATCGGTACGGACAAGGTTTGGAGTGCGATCGAGAGCATGCTCAATCGGAAAGGAGGAGAGGTCATTTTCACTACGATCGCTGCCGTTGTCGCGTACGTCGTCGGTATAATCAATATCGCCGCTTGGAGCTTACTTTGTGGTCTTCTTGACAAGGATTTAGTTCTCATCAACCAAATCGAATCGCTTCAGAAACCACAATTGTTGAAAGAGACTCAGGATTTCCTCAACATCAAGCGCGCTCTCGTGGGATTCTCGTTCCCTCTCGTTTTTTACGGTTTCGGTTTAGTCTGCGACCGCAACGACTTTCAGCCCGCTCGGGTCACAGCGATAACTGGAGTCTGTCTGGCACTCTTGGGAGGAGTGCTTTCACCAATCATAGCTTGGCGAATGCATCGGATGCTGGAAACCATGGCCAAGAAACTTTTGGCCGAATCGCCTACCGAGCGGATGCCGCCGACAGGAAATCGCCCGGCCACGCATGTTTCTTAAATCGACGTTCCTGGGCGAGAACGTCGGGATCGGGAAGATTGTCGGAGTCTTCGAGGCTTTGTCTGTGAGCCCGAAGGTGTCATGATTGGTGCGCCGGAAAAGACTCCCGACCCCTTAATTCCTCCCTTAATTCCGCCTCGCGTATGTCACGTCCACAGTCGGCTCTCCGCGTAAAAAAAAATTCCTACCGGGATTCGGTAGGAGTTATCAGCCCCGCTCTGGGGCAGTTTCAGGTGAACTCCATCACCTTCGATTCGATAGGGAACGGATAGACTTCTCGGCCCAGATTGTCAATAGTTTTTTCGGATGGGCGGGAGATCAAGGGCCGGTCGCCGCAGGTGAGGTGGACCAGGCTTATGGTCGACTGCGTGTTACCCGCTTAGATCGCGCCTAATTTTAACCCGGTTTCCCAAGTCCGGCAGATGGAGGGGGAGGGCGTGAAGGGCTCAGGCGATCTCAATGGTTATTTTTCCGCGGCTCCTCCCTCAAGTCGATCAGGCGGTGGAGCTTGCTGTTCGAGGGCGGACCGGGAACGACAATCGGCCTGGCCGCGCAGTGGGGGCAAATGCGCGTGCTCTGGAGATCGTTGATCTGATCGGTGAGCAGGCCGGTCAGCGTGAATATGCGGGTACACGCATGGCACTGAAGAACGGCCTTCCAAATTCTAGCTGGGGGCATGGGTTGATAGACATAGTACGGCTCACGGATTTCTGTCAATACCTCCGCCGCGTCCGTCGCGAAGCTCTTCGGGCAAATGGGCGCCGAGCTGGAAGAGGAAAGGGGGAAGGCGAGAGGCAAAGCGGGTAAAGATGCGTTCGATCTACGAGAAGAGATGGTTAGTTGAGATTCTTAGGTTTCAGGTCGAGAATTTTGTGAGTTTTCAACACCGGCGAGTTATCTTCCGCTATCGCGGCAACTGATTTGGCCGAGCAGGAGGGACAGGGCGTGATTTGCGGAATGATGGGTATTCGGTCGATGGTTATTTCACCGACGACAAAACGATGGGAGCAGGCATGACACCGAAGCGTCATTGTCCAGAGTTTTCCATGCGCCATCAAGCTCAGTGCTATCCTTCTTTGTCGCGAACTTCAATAGTGGAACGAAAGGCAGGCGTGAATCTATTCCAGTTTTTTAGGATGACTCCGGAAACCGATGACGTGATGCCACGGCGTCCCGTCGGCCTCAGGCGTTGTCTTACATTCAGGGCAGGGTCTTACGCTAGCGAGCACAATAACCCTTTGTCCTGTATACAGCTCTACTTCGAAAACGTGCCCGCAATTTTGACATTTGAATTTCCATACTCCGGTATCCATGGCGCGAGAAAAACCATAGCATGATCTCCAACGAAAAAAAGGCCTGCTCCACGTCGCAGATAGAGTTACAATTTATCCCACGCGTCTTCCCTGGTGAAACAAGTGCAGCTTCGTCGGATCGGCTGTAAGGTGAAGCGTGTCGCCTCGATTGACGGAAACATTTGGAGGCAGGCGGGAGATCAATTGTCGGCTGCCGCATGTGAGATGGACGAACTTGTCGGAGCCGAGGTCTTCGACGAGTTCCACTTCGCCCTCGATGAATGCGCGGTTCGAATCGGCGGGTTGTAAATCTTCGGGACGGATGCCGACGGTCAGAGGTTTGCCGGCAAATTCGCTGCGGCGTTCGCCGAGAATAGGGGAGAGGTCGATCTTGCAGCCGTTGCTAGTGAAAATTCCCCGGGCATCGACAGTTCCCTCGATCAGATTCATCTGCGGGCTGCCGACGAAGGTTGCGACGAAAGTGTTCACCGGCCGCTGGTAAATCTCCGACGGCGGGCCGATCTGTTGTATAGCTCCTTTATTCAGGACGATGATCTTTTCTCCCAAGGTCATCGCCTCGGCCTGGTCGTGCGTGACGTAGACGATCGTCGCGCGTAGCCGCTGGTGTAGCCGCGCGAGCTCGACGCGCATGCCGGCGCGAAGCGCGGCGTCGAGGTTGGAAAGCGGCTCGTCGAAGAGAAAAATCTTCGGCCGGCGCACGATCGCGCGTCCGACCGCCACGCGCTGGCGCTGTCCGCCGCTCAGCTCCTGGGGCTTGCGCGCCAGGAGTTCATGAATCTCCAGAAGCTTAGCGGTCTCTTCGACATTTAGGCGTATTTCTTTATCCGGCCGGCGGCGCAGCCTGAGGGAGAAGGCGAGATTCTCAAAGACGTTGAGATGCGGATAAAGCGCGTAGTTTTGAAAGACGAAAGCGACGTCGCGCTCGCGCGGTGGAAGCGAGTCCACGTGCTTGTCGCCGATGACGATGTTTCCACTCTCGGCTTCCTCCAAGCCGGCGACGGCGCGGAGAAGCGTCGTCTTGCCGCAGCCGGAAGGGCCGAGGAGAATGCAGAATTCCCCGTCGGCGACCTCGAAGCTGATATCGTCGAGCACTTTCCCCGCGCCGAAAGACTTCGAGAGATTACGTACCGTCAGTGACGCCATCTTTTAATCGTTAATTCACCACAGAGTTCGCAGAGTTGGATGTTCTTAATTACTCCGCGTCCTCCGCGCCTCCGCGGTGAGCTCTCTTCTAGATTCCGTTTTCATCCTTCATCCCTCATCCTTTACCCTTTCACCGCTCCCGCCGACAAGCCGCGGATGATGCGCCGCTGAAACACGAGCGTGAGCGCGATCAACGGCAGCGTCGCGATCGTCGACGCCGCGGCGATCTCGCCCCACGGCATCGTGTATTCGCCGGGAAAAAGCGCGATGCCGACGGGCAAGGTCTGCAATCCCGGAGAGGTGAGAACGATCAAGGCGAAGAAAAATTCGTTCCACGCGAAGATGAAGACAAGAATCGAGGCGGTGAATATTCCCGGCGCCGCCAGCGGGAAGACGACCCTCCACAGCGCCTGGAGCCGAGTGCAGCCGTCCACCAGGGCGGCCTCCTCGATCTCGTAAGGCAGCTCCTTGAAAAAAGTGGTTAGAATCCAGATCGCGAGCGGCAGCGAGAGCGGGATGTAGGCGGCGACGATGCCCTGATAGGTATTCAGCCAGCCGAGGCCGTTGAGAATTCGCCACACGGGGCCGGCGATGGCGATTTGCGGGAACATCGAGACGCAGAGGAGGAGCATGAGATAAAATTTGAGCCAGGCGGAATGAAACCGCGTGAGCGCGTAAGCGGTCAACGAGCCGATGGCGATGCTGACCAACGTGGTCGCGCTCGCGACCAGCGCGCTGTTGCGGATATAGCCGAGAAGGCCGTAGCTCTCCAGCGCCGAGCGATAGAAGCCCCAGTGAAAGTCCGGAACGAGCTCGGGCGGGATCGCGGTGATCTGCACCGGGCTTTTCCACGAGGTGAGGACGAACCAGAGGAAGGGAATGAGGCTGAACGCAGCGATCGCCGTCACGTACAAAGAGAAAAGCAGCTTCTTCATTTCGTCCCGTTCTTTTCCAGGATACGCGCGCCCAGCAAGCGAATGTAGGCGAGGGCGAGCGCGAGGGAGAAGAGAAACACACCGACCGAAATCGCCGAGCCGTAGCCGATCATCCCCTCGGCGAACGTTTTCTTGTAGCCGTAAAATTGCAGCACGTTGGTCGCGTCGGCCGGTCCTCCCTGGGTCATGACGAAAACGAGGTCGAAGACCTTGAAGCCGTCGATCGTTCTAAAGAGCAGCGCCAACAGCAGCGCCGGCCGGATCAGCGGCAAGGTGACGCGGCGGAATTTCTGCCACGCCGTCGCTCCGTCGATGTCGGCCGCCTCGTAAAGCTCGTCGGGAATCGTCTGCAGGCCGGCAAGAACGATCAGCGCCGCGAACGCGCTGGTTTTCCAGACGTCGCCGACGATGATCGCAAGCGGCGCCAGCAGCGTGTCCGCCAGCGGCGCGAGATAGAGCTCGGTTTTCTCGCCGAAGATCAAAAAATTGAACATGCCGTAGCGATCGTTGAAGATGAAGCGCCACATCTGCGACGAGACTACGGTGGGAATCGCCCAGGGGACGAGCACGACGGCGCGCAGCAGGCCGCGGCCGCGAAACGATTCGTTCAAGACCAGGGCCATGCCGAGTCCGATGATCACTTCCATGATCGATGTTGCCGCGACGAAGATCAGCGTGATGGTAAGCGAGTGCAGCGCGACGGGGTCGGTCGCGAGGTCCTGATAGTTTTCCAGGCCGACGAATTTCTCTCCGAGCCAGGGGAGCGTGAGGATCAAACGGTAGAAGCTCAAGCGCGCCGACGCGAAGATCGGATAGAGTGAAAAGACGGCGACGAAGAGAAGACTGGGAAAGATATACCAGAGCGCAGGGTTGCGGACTCTCATGGCTGGGCTCTCTCGCGCAAGAGATCCAACACGCGGTCCATGTCTCTCGACGCCAAACGGGCGAACCGGTCTATATTGGAATCGCGCACGGCGATGGCCGAGCTGAAGTAGCGCTGCATGATATTGGAGAGCGGAACGTAAACCGGCGTCCGCGGCCGGGGCACCGCCTGCATGGAGGTTTCGAACTGCGTCCGGAAATGCGGATACTTCTGCAAAATTTCCGGGTCGCGGTACCCGTCTACTCGCGCAAGCCCGCGCCCCGTCGAGAGAGCGATCCGCTTCTGTGTCTCTTCACCGGTCATGAAGCGGATGAATCTCCAGGCCGGCTCCGGCCGGCGGGAAAAGCGGCTGATGCCCAACTGCCAGCCGCCGAGCGTGGACGCGCTCTTGCCGCCGGGGAAAGCGGGCAAGGTCGTCATCCCGACCTTGCCCGCTACTTTCGATTTTTTCGGATCGTTGGCTTCCTCCCACGCGTACGGCCAATTCCGGTGGAAGATCGCCTTGCCCTGGGTGAAGAGCGCGAGCGACTCCGGCTCCTGATAGGCCAGGACGCCGCGATGAGAGATCTCGCCCACGATGCGGTCGCGGACGAACCGCACCGCCTCTTGGGCCTCCGGCAGATGAAGCGCGCTTTTGAGCGCTTGCTCGTCCCATACTTCGGCCCCGCGGCTCGCGATGTATTCGATCATGTTGCAGACGAGACCTTCGTACTGCTTGAACTGGCCGGAAAAGCCGGACAGTTGCGCGTCATTGACTCCGGCGAGAATGGTCTTCGCCTGTTCCACGAGCTCGGGCCACGTGCGCGGCGGCGGGAAGTTGTACTGCTGCAGCAGGTCTTTGCGATAGTAGAGAAGCCCCGCATCGACGAACAGCGGAACGCCGTAGACGCTTCCCTGGTACGTGTTCGCCGAAATCGTCGCGGGCAAAAATTTCTTCCGCTCTTCGGGCGGAAAGTAGCGGTCGAGCGGCAGCGCCCACCCCGCCGAGGCGAACTCCGCCGGCCAGATCACGTCCATGAAAAAGACGTCCATCGACGGATCGCGGTTTTTGAACTTCTGGCCGACCAGATCGTGAAACTCGGTGGAGGAATGGGGGCCGATCTCGCGGACGATCTTCAGATCCGGATTTTGCGCCTCGAAGTCTTTGACCAGCCGGTCGAGAAATCCCTGCGTGTCCCGCCAGGTCACGAAGCGGACTTCGGCGGCTCGCGCCGGAGCGAGGCAAAGAAATGAAATAAAAAACACGGCTGGGCGCCAGGAACAGAAATGTCTCACGGAGAGTTATCGTATCCGTCAGCACTCGGCTTGTCTAGCGAACCAGCCTGCTCTTGAGGGTATCAATGGAACTATTTGCCGTTAACAAATTTCTTCTTGACAAGGAAGGCGCCTATGGCCCATGTTCTCTCCGGACCGTCAATTATCCGCAGTCAAGAATTTATTCGAGGGTGAACAAATGAGAAAACTGGCTGGGCTATCAACCTGTCTATCTTTTTTTTGCGCGGCATGTGTCAGCATTGCAGAATTGCCCGAAAGCGTACAGATTCAGGCGCCCATGCCGAAGGATATACGATCCGCAGTCATTCATCCTGTGCCGATGAAACCGGGAACGATGAAGAATGTGGACAGCCGAAGCGATACGCCGCAAGTCTTTGCTGGCCAGGTCAAAGATGCGTTAGCTCTCAGGCGCCCGAGCTGGCGTATCAAGGTCATTGGCGAGGGCGAGCCTGGCGCAGTCGGCGATGAAGAGATTGCTGTTAGAATCGAATTTCTGGAGATCGACGGCGGCAGTGCCGGTCTTAGATTTTGGATTGGCTTTAGTGCCGGAGCTACAGAATCTCTTGTAAGGGTCTCCATTATAGACAGAACAGGGAAGGATTTGGCTTCGACGAAAATCTCCGAGCGGACGATGTGTCCTCTTGGCGCCTGTGTGGAATCGAACGAAGCCTCGATTCGGAGAAATCTCCAAGACCTGGCTGTCGAAGTGGCTGAGTTTATCACCGATCCGGCAGGTTATCAGAAGAAAAAGGCATCTGAATCCTGATAAAATGGGACTCCAATTGGCACGCATATCGTCGACGAGCTAACATGTATATGTCAGCTGAGTTGGAGTCACGTTAAGTGCTCCGGGAAGCGAAAGAAAAGGGGGCAGAAGAAAACGGGGCGAGGATAAAAGGTTCGCGCCCCCCTTTTTTCTCCCTGGCTGGTTCCGATGACTATATCAAAGGATCAAGAACTACCTTGGTTTCGAGGTGGGCCTCTTTTAGAAGTAAGCTTTCTAAAGGACCTTCGTATCTCCAGGCAAGATTTCATTGAGCAGATATTCACCGGTCTGAAAAATCTTTTTCTAACGGTTGAAATGGCTCGAACTGATATTGAGCTTGCAGAAGTTAAAGAAGAATTTGTACGCGGATATCCACGCGACGAACAAGACACACTGTCAATCGCGGTTCACTCTATCAGCATACCCGCCTACGTTCATTTCATAGAACAAAAGAGAAAGGCATATATTAGAATACAACAAATTTCTGAAAATCTTACTAATATTACCTTTGACTTCTTTGGGTCTGTGCATGACGCCCCAGAGTGGGGACAAAGGGGGATTAGAGAAACTGACCTGCCTACATTCGTAGAGCTACTTAAAAACCTTTTTGATGCCTTTGAATTCGCAGTTGGAACCATTGGATTTGAGTTTGATAGCAAAGACCTATTCCTATCGGATGAATGCTGGCCAAGCCGCGACTATGATTTGTCAAATTTAAATAAGACACTCGTAGAAACAAGTGACGTTACGCGGTTTATTTACATTCTCGTCAACAAGACATACATGCAGTTAACAAGCCTCGATCCATTGCCTGAATTTAGAAAAGTTGAGGATAACCAAAAATACCTACTATTTGAATGGAAAGGAACTTTAGAGGTTTTTCTGCAGTGAATTGGTTATTTCCATTCCGTCATCGATTTTACCAGCAGTAACCGCTCCCCGCAGGTCGGCCCGCCCCCACGTTGCACCTTAACGCCAAACTGCTACCCTAGAGATACTAGGGGCCATAATAGATGTTCGGCCGGTCCACCATCATGTTTTCCGACATCATCGACATCCTCGTCGTCGGCGTCCTTCTCTACACGGCGATGGCCTGGGTCAGGACGACGCGCGCGGCGTTCGTGCTGCGCGGCATGTTCCTCCTGGCGGTGATTTACCTGGTCGCGCGCCAGCTCGATCTGCAATTGACCGCGTGGATCTTCCAGGGCTTCTTCGCCATCTTTTTGATCGTCGTGGTGGTGATCTTTCAGGAGGAGCTGAGACAAATTTTCGAAAGGCTCGCGGTGTGGAGCTGGCGCTCCAACGGCAATCCGACGCTGCAATCAGAGACCACGCGCGTCCTGGTGCGGACGGTCGCGGATTTGGCCAAGGAGCGCATCGGCGCCTTGATCGTCGTGCGCGGCAGCGATCCGATGGCGCGCCATATCGTCGGCGGCATTCCGCTCGACGGCAAGCTCAGCGAGCCGCTGCTGAAAAGCATCTTCGATCCCCACTCGCCGGGTCACGACGGCGCCGTCATCGTCGAGCAAGACCGCATTGCGCGTTTTGCCGCCCATCTGCCGCTATCCAAGGACCTCGAACAGCTCGCCAACGTCGGCACGCGCCACAGCGCGGCGCTGGGGCTCGCCGAATTGACCGACGCGCTTTGCGTGGTCGTTTCCGAAGAGAGAGGCACGATCTCGGTGGCGCTGGACGGCAGGCTCCAGGAACTCAACAGCCCTCAGGAGCTGGTCGGTTTGCTGGAAGGGTTTCTGGGAAAAAAATATCCCGTTCAACAACGGCGCTGGATGCCGGTCGAGCACCTGCGCGCCAATTGGCAGGGCAAGGCGATCGCCCTCGCGCTGGCGGTCGGCTTCTGGTACGTGTTCGTTCCCGGCTCGAAGGTAGTGGAGGCCACTTACAAGCTTCCCGTCCAGGTGCAAAATCTCCCGCCGGAGTACGAACTCGAATCGGTTCAGCCGACGGAGGTCCAGGCGACCTTCTCGGGGCCGCGGCGCGCTTTTTATTTCTTTCGACCGAAGCGGCTGAAGGTCATGGTGGACGCGTCCTCGGCGGGGCTGGGCCGGCGGACGTTTACGATTTCCGAGCAGAACATCCGCCATCCCGCCGACCTCCGGCTGGAAGAGGTCAAGCCTCCGACGCTGCGGATCTCCCTCCGCAAGCTCGCGCGCGACGACGAAAAGGTTAGCGGGGGATGAGCCGGAAGGATTGTTTTCCTCAAGACGGACGCCGGCGCGCCGTCGTCGAGAACGTCAAGCCGGAAATCGACGGCGGCCGCTTCCCGGCGAAGCGCACCGTGGGTGACAAGGTGGCGGTCGAGGCGGACATCTTTGCCGACGGACACGACCTGCTGTCGGCCGTCCTCAAATATCGCGGTAAAAATGATAAGGGCTGGACCGAAGTCCCGATGACGCCGCTCGACAACGACCGCTGGCGCGCCGAGTTCACCGTCGAAGGGATCGGAACCTATCTCTACACCATCGAGGCGTGGGTGGACCGGTTCGAGACCTGGCGCCAGGGGCTAAAGAAAAAAGTAGCGGCCGGCCAGGACGAGTCGCTGGATCTGACGGCCGGCGCGTCGCTGATCGAGCGCGCGGCCAAGCAAGCCGCCGGCGACGACAAGAGAAAGCTGCGGGAGCAGGCGCAGGCTTTGCGCTCGGACGGGGAGCGAAAAATCGCGGGCGACGCCGGCGACGAGCTCAGCCTGCTCATGAAGAAATATCCCGACCGGCGCTTCGCCTCCCGCTACGAAAAAGAACTCGCCGTCACCGTCGACCGCGAAAAGGCGCGCTTCAGCACCTGGTACGAGCTTTTTCCGCGCTCGTTCGCCCGCCGGCCGGGAGCGCACGGCAGCTTCGCAGAGCTGGAACAAAGCCTTCCGTACGTCGCCTCCATGGGATTCGACGTGCTCTACCTGCCGCCGATCCATCCAATCGGGCGGGATCATCGCAAGGGCAGGAACAACGCTCTCACCGCCGCGCCGGAAGACCCCGGAAGCCCGTGGGCCATCGGTTCGACCGGCGGCGGTCATAAAACGATTGATCCCGCGCTTGGAACTTTGGAAGACTTCAAGCGCCTCATCGCCAAGGCGACAGGCCACGGCCTGGAGATTGCGCTCGACATCGCCTTTCAATGCGCGCCGGACCACCCGTACGTGAGAGAGCATCCGGAATGGTTTCGCAAGCGGCCGGACGGAACCGTACGATTTGCCGAGAACCCGCCGAAAAAATACGAGGACATCGTTCCGCTTGACTTCGAGACGGACGCATGGCGCGAGCTGTGGGCGGAGCTCAGGGACGTGGTGTTTTTCTGGGCGGAGCAGGGCATCAGGATTTTCCGCCTGGACAATCCGCACACCAAACCGTTTCGCTTTTGGGATTGGCTCGTCGCCGAAGTGAAAGAGCGCTACCCCGACGTGATCTTTCTTTCCGAGGCGTTTACTCGCCCGAAGATCATGGTCCGCCTGGCCAAGGCGGGTCTCACGCAGTCGTACACCTATTTTACATGGAGACGGACCAAGGCTGAGCTGGTTGAATACTTCGAGGAACTCACCCAGACCGAGCTGCGCGAGTTTTTCCGCCCGAACCTGTGGCCGAACACGCCGGATATTTTGATGGACTATCTGCAAGAGGGCGGGCGGCCGGCCTTTGCCGCGCGCTATATTCTAGCGGCCACGCTCGGCGCCAACTGCGGCATCTACGGCCCGGCCTTCGAGCTGTGCGAGAATAAGCCGAGGGAGCCGGGCAGCGAAGAGTATCTCAACGCGGAAAAATACGAGATCAAACGCTGGGACCTGGAAAAGCCGGACAGCCTGAAAGATCTGATCGCCGCCGTGAACCGCATCCGCAAGGAAAATCCGGCGCTGCAGAGCGACTGGAGCTTGCGATTTCATGCGGTCGATAACGATCGGATCATCTGCTACAGCAAGCAGACCGAGGACCGGGCCAACACGGTCCTCACGGTCGTCAATCTCGCTTGCGTCAACAGCGAGTCCGGCTTTGTGAATCTTTCGCTGGCCGCTCTCGGGCTCGACAACGATGGGCCTTACCAGGTGCACGACCTTTTGACCGACGCCAGATACACCTGGCGCGGCGCAAGAAACTACGTGGAGCTTGATCCGAAAAAGATTCCGGCGCACATTTTCCGGGTGGAAGAACACAGGACGCTCTCGAGGTGAGCCGCTCGATTTTAGATCCCGGTTCTAATCGAAAATCTAAAATCGGCAATCTATAATGGATGCGCGAGTAAACGATCCCCGTCTCTTTGGTTGATATGGCCAACCGGAGCCAACAGGACAAAGAAGTTCTAAGCGACGATCCTCTCTGGTACAAGGACGCGGTCATCTACCAGCTCCATGTCCGCGCCTTCCGCGACAGCAACGAGGACGGCATCGGCGATTTCCGCGGCTTGACCGAGAAGCTCGATTATCTTCAGGACCTCGGCGTTACGGCCCTCTGGCTGCTACCGTTTTATTCGTCGCCGCTCCGCGACGACGGCTACGACATCGCCGACTACACCAACGTGCATCCGAACTACGGCACGCTCCAGGACTTCAAAACTTTTCTCAAGGAAGCGCACCGGCGCGGGCTCCGCGTCATCACGGAGCTGGTCGTCAACCACACCTCAGATCAGCACCCGTGGTTCCAGCGCGCGCGCCACGCCGAGCCGGGCACGAGCGCGCGCGATTTCTACGTATGGAGCCAGACGCCGGACAAATATCCAGAGGCGCGGATCATCTTCAAAGACTACGAGCAGTCCAACTGGACCTG
The DNA here is from genome assembly GCA_036504975.1 of Candidatus Binatia bacterium. Classification (NCBI taxonomy): domain Bacteria; phylum Candidatus Binatota; class Binatia (SeqCode); species Binatia bacterium. The sequence continues at coordinate 16,836 of DASXUF010000156.1, forward strand.
GGACCCCGTGGCCAAGGCTTATTATTGGCACCGCTTTTATTCCCATCAGCCCGACTTGAACTTCGACAACCCCGAGGTGCGGAAGGCGCTTTTCCAGGCGCTCGATTTTTGGCTCGAGATGGGGATCGACGGCTTCAGACTCGACGCCGTGCCCTATCTCTACGAGCGCGAGGGAACCAATTGTGAAAATCTCCCCGAGTCGCATGCGTTCCTTAAGGATCTGCGCCGGTACATCGACAAGAAATATCCCGGGCGCATGCTGCTCGCCGAGGCCAACCAGTGGCCCGAGGACGCGGCGGCCTATTTCGGACAGGGCGACGAGTGCAATATGGCGTTCCACTTTCCCGTCATGCCGCGCATCTTCATGGCGGTGCATATGGAAGACAACTATCCCATTATCGACATCCTCGATCAGACGCCGGCGATTCCGGAGTCGAGCCAGTGGGCGCTGTTTTTAAGAAATCACGACGAGCTGACGTTGGAGATGGTCACGGACGAAGACCGCGACTACATGTACAAGGTCTACGCCAACGATCCCCAGGCGCGGGTGAACCTGGGCATCCGCCGGCGCCTGGCGCCGCTGCTCTCGAACAACCGGCGAAAAATCGAGCTGCTCAGTTGCCTGCTCTTCGCGCTTCCCGGCACGCCGATTATCTACTACGGCGACGAGATCGGCATGGGCGACAACATCTATCTCGGCGACCGCAACGGCGTGCGCACGCCCATGCAGTGGAGCGCCGACCGCAACGCCGGCTTCTCGCACGGCAACCCGCAGCGGCTCTATCTCCCGGTCATCATCGACCCCGAGTATCATTATGAAGCCGTCAACGTCGAGGCGCAGCAGCAGAACCTGCACTCGCTCTTGTGGTGGACCAAGCGCTTGCTGCAGCTCAGGAAAAGCTTCCATGCGTTCGGCCGCGGCACGATCGAGTTTTTACATCCCGACAATCGGAAGGTGCTGGTTTTCATGCGCCGGCTGGGCGACGAGATGATCCTCGTCGTCGCCAATCTCTCGCGCTTCGTCCAGTTCGCCGAGCTCGATCTCTCGGCCTACAAAGGGATGGTCCCGGTGGAGCTTTTCGGCCGCACGCCGTTCCCCGCGATCGGCGAGTTGCCCTATTTCATCACGCTCGGCCCGCACGCTTTTTACTGGTTCAAGCTCGAGCCGGCGCGCGTGCCGGAGGTCGCGGCGCCGCCGCCCGACAAGCTGCCGGTCCTGGAAACGGCGGGCTCCTGGGAAGGAATTCTCCAGGGAAAAAACCGGGCCGCGCTGGAAAGAATCCTGCCGGAGTATCTGCAAAAATGCCGCTGGTTCGGCGGCAAGGCGCGGCAGGTGAGAGCGGCGAGGATTTTCGACGCCTATCGGGCGTCTTTCGATTCGTCTTCGGCCTACTTCGTGTTCACCGAAATCCAGTATGCGGCGGGCCTGCCGGAAAGTTATCTCGTGCCGCTCGCGTTCGCTCCGGCGGAACGCGCCGCGGAGATCGCGCAGGCGAGCCGGGCCGCCGCCGTCGCGCAGCTTAAAATCCGCGACGGCGCGCAGGCGAGCGAAGGGATCTTATTCGACGCTCTCGCGGACGGCGGATTTTGCAGGGCGCTTTTGGAAGCGATCGCGCGCAAGCGCCGCTTCAAGGGAGAAGGCGGCGAGATCGTCGCGCTGCCCTCGCAGCGTTTTCGCCAGATCGCCGGCTCATCGGAGGCGCCGCTTGAGCCTTCGCCGGTGAAGCGCGAACAGAGCAACAGCTCGATCGTCTTCGGCGATCGGCTGATCCTCAAGGTGTTCAGAAGGCTCGTCGAAGGCGTCAATCCCGACCTGGAGATCGGCCGCTTCATCACGGAAAAGACCGGCTTCGGCCATACGCCGCCGTTCGCGGGCGCGCTCGAACGCCAGAGAGAAAAGGGCGAGCCGATCACGGTCGGCATTTTGCAGGGCTTCGTGCAAAACCAGGGAGACGCGTGGAGCTACACGCTCGACGCCTTGCAGCGTTACTTCGAGGGTTGCCTCCCCAGGCGGGCGGACGCCGCCTACCTTCCGCTCCCGAAGGAGCACGCTCTGGATCTAGTCGAGAAGGAGATTCCGCCGCTGGCGCAGGAGATGATCGGGGCGTATATCCCTTCGGCCGAGCTGGTGGGGCGGCGAACCGCCGAGCTGCACGTCGCTCTGGCCTCGGACGCGTCCGATCCCGCGTTCGCGCCGGAAAGCTTCACCTCGTTTTACCGGCGTTCGCTTTATCAAAGCATGCGGACGCTTGCCAAGCAGGCGTTCACGCTGCTGCAGAAACGCATGAAGCTTTTGCCCGACGGTCCTCAGGCCGACGCCAGGAAGGTTCTCGGCCTGGAGAAGGAAGTTTACAATCGGATGCGCTCGATTCTCGATCTCAAGATTAACGCGCTGCGCACGCGCCATCACGGCGATTATCACCTCGGACAACTGCTCTATACGGGAAAAGATTTCGTCATCACCGACTTCGAAGGTGAGCCGGCGCGCGCTCTCTCCGAGCGCCGGATGAAGCGCTCGCCGCTCCGGGATGTCGCCGGGATGCTCCGCTCGTTCGATTACGCCGCCGTCTCCGCGTTGAAGAGCGGCAGCGTCCGGGCCGAAGACGTGTCGAGTCTCGAGCCGTGGTCGCGTTTTTGGAATCTCTGGGTCTCGGTCGTGTTTTTAAAATCCTATCTGGCCGTCGCGACCCGGGGGGGATTTCTACCGAAATCCAAGGACGAGATGAAGACCCTGCTCGATCTCTACGTCCTGGAGAAAGCGATCTACGAGCTTAGCTACGAGCTCAACAACCGGCCGGAGTGGGTAGTCGTGCCGATCCAGGGCATACTAGATATTGTTCAACCCACCCGCTAAGATTTATAGATACGGTGGAGGGAGCAAAGCCATGAGCAGGCCGCAAAGAGAATCCACGCTCCGCGAAATATCGCTGCTGACGGACCATGACCTCTACCTTTTTAACGAGGGCAGCCATTTCCGTCTCTACGAAAAACTCGGCGCGCGTCCCGTCAAAGCGGACGGGGTGGAAGGAACTTACTTCGCCGTCTGGGCGCCGGACGCAAAGAATGTGTTCGTCATGGGGAGTTTCAACGATTGGAAAAAACAAACCCATCCGCTCCGGCCCAAGGGCAGCTCGGGCATCTGGGAAGGATTTTTCCCGGACGTGCACAAGGGCAGTCTCTATAAATACCACATCGTCGCCCGCGGCAGCGGCTACCGGGTGGACAAGTCCGACCCGCTTTCTTTCTTCAACGAAATACCGCCGAAGACCGCCTCGATCGTCTGGGATCTCGACTATGAATGGGACGACCGTCAATGGATGGAGAGCCGCCAGCAACGGAACGGCCTCGACAAACCCATGTCCATCTATGAGGTCCACGCCGGTTCCTGGAAACGCGTGCCCGAGAAAGGGAACCGCTCGCTTTCGTATCGCGAGCTGGCCGTCGAGCTGGCCCGGTACGTCGAGGAGACCGGCTTCACGCACGTGGAATTTCTGCCGATCATGGATCATCCGTTTTTCGGGTCCTGGGGATACCAGGTCACCGGCTATTTTGCGCCGTCGGGCAACTACGGTACGCCGCAGGATTTCATGTATCTCATCGACACGCTGCACCGGCAGGGCATCGGCGTCATCCTCGACTGGGTGCCGTCGCATTTTCCCACCGACCAGCACGGCCTCGGCTACTTCGACGGCACGCATCTTTACGAGCACGCCGACCCGCGCCAGGGCGTTCACCAGGAGTGGGGCAGCTACGTTTTCAACTACGGCCGCCACGAGGTCAGGAGCTTCCTCATCAGCAACGCGCTTTTCTGGCTGGAGAAATACCACGCGGACGGTCTCCGCGTCGACGCCGTCGCTTCGATGCTTTACCTGGACTACGCGCGCAAAGGCGGCGAATGGATCCCGAACCGGTACGGCGGGCGGGAAAATCTGGGCGCGATCGAGCTGCTGCGCCGTTTCAACGAGGAGGTTTACAAGACGTATCCGGACGTCCAGACGATCGCCGAGGAATCGACGGCCTGGCCCATGGTTTCGCGCCCGAACTACGTCGGCGGTCTCGGCTTCGGGCTCAAGTGGGACATGGGCTGGATGCACGACACGCTGGAGTACATGTCGAAGGACCCCATCCATCGGAAGTACCACCACCATCTGCTCACGTTCCGCATGCTGTACGCGTTTCACGAGAACTTCGTGCTGCCGCTGTCGCACGACGAAGTCGTGTACGGCAAACGCTCGCTGCTCAGCAAGATGCCGGGCGACGACTGGCAGAAGTTCGCCAACTTGCGCGTGCTCTTCGGCTATATGTACGCGCAGCCGGCGAAGAAGCTCCTGTTCATGGGCGGCGAGATCGGCCAGAGAGGAGAGTGGGTGCATGACGGGAGCGTGGAGTGGCACCTGTTGCAGTTCGCACCGCACGCGGGCCTCCAGCGGTGGATGGCGGACCTGAATCGTTTCTATCGCAACGAGCCGGCGCTGCACGAGTTCGACTGCGATCCGTCGGGCTTCGAATGGATCGACTGCAACGACGCCGAGGGCAGCACGCTGAGCCTTATCCGCAAAGGCAAATCCACGGATGCGATCGTGCTGGTCGCCTGCAACTTCACGCCGGTGCCGCGGATCAACTATCGGGTCGGCGCGCCGCGCGGCGGCTTCTGGAGGGAAACTCTCAACAGCGACGCTTCGGAGTACAACGGCAGCGGGATGGGAAATGCGGGTGGCGTCGAGGCGAGTCATGCGCCGCTGCACGGCCGGCCGTTTTCGCTGAACATCACTCTACCGCCACTCGCCGCCGTGTTCTTCAAAAGCGGCTAGATGGTCGTCGAAAAACGCTCATCCACCCTCTCCCATTTGGGAGAGGGAAGGGTGAGGGAACCCTCACCTCAATCCTCTCCCTCGAAGGGAGAGGAGGCAAGAAACTAATCTGAGTCCAAGTGGAAAAAGAAAGCAACTCCCTCGTCACTCTCGGCGCGAACTATCTCGGCAACGGCAAAACCCGCTTCGAGGTCTGGGCGCCGCTCGCGCCGCGGGTCGATCTGCATATTCTCTCACCGAAAGACCGGATCGTCGCAATGGAACCGCGAGCGCGCGGATATCACGAGATCGTCGCGGACAAGGTCGAGCCGGGCAGCCGGTATTTTTATCGCCTCAACGACAGGGAGCGTCCCGATCCGTCTTCGCGCTTTCAACCCGAAGGCGTGCACGGCCCGTCCGAGGTCGTCAAGACCGATTTCCCGTGGCAAAGCGAGAATGGGTCCGGCGCCGAGCTTCAAGACTACATTATCTATGAATTGCACGTCGGAACTTTTACCCCGGAGGGCACGTTCGACGCCGTTATCTCTCATCTGGATCACCTGAAGGATCTGGGCGTTACGGCCGTCGAGCTGATGCCGGTGGCGCAGTTTCCCGGCGGCCGCAACTGGGGCTACGACGGCGTCGCTCTCTTCGCCGCGCAAAATTCCTACGGCGGACCGGAAGGCCTCAAGCGGCTCGTCGATCAGTGCCACAAGAACGATCTCGCGGTGGTTCTCGACGCGGTCTACAACCATCTCGGCCCCGAAGGAAATTATTTACGGGACTTCGGCCCATATTTCACCGATCGCTATTATACGCCCTGGGGCTCGGCGGTGAACTTCGACGGGCCGGAGAGCGACGAGGTCAGGAAGTATTTTATTCAAAACGCGCTCTATTGGGTGAGCGAGTTTCATATCGACGCGCTCCGACTCGACGCCGTGCACGCGATCCTGGACCATTCGCCGCGTCCGTTCCTGTTGGAATTAGCCGAGGCGGTTCATGAGCAGGCCCGGCGTCTCAACCGCAGGATCTATCTCATGCCCGAGAGCGCGGACAACGACGCGCGCCTTCTCCGCGCGCGCGAGCTGGGCGGCTTCGGCCTGGACGCGCAATGGAGCGACGACTTCCATCATTGCCTTCACGTGCTCTTGACCGGCGAGCGCTCCGGCTATTACGAGGATTACGGCCGCGTGGATCAGTTTGCGAAATGTTTTCGCGAAGGCTTCGCCTACTCCGGCGATTATTCCAAATTTCGCAAGCGCCGGCACGGCAGCGCTTCCCGCGATATTCCGGCGGAGCGCTTCATCGTCTTCTCGCAAAACCACGACCAGGTGGGAAACCGCATGCTCGGCGACCGGCTGTGCCGGCTTGCCGGTTTCGAGGGCACCAAGCTCGCGGCGGGCGCCGTTCTGCTCGCGCCGTTCATCCCGCTCCTCTTCATGGGCGAGGAATACGGCGAGACGGCGCCGTTTCCTTATTTTATCAGTCACATCGACGCCGGGCTGGTCGAAGCGGTGCGCAAAGGACGGCGCCAAGAATTCCGCGCATTCGCCTGGGACAAAGGGCCGCCCGATCCCCAGGCCCAGAAAACATTCCAGTCGGCGAAGCTCAATCACCGTCTCCGCGCCGAAGATCCTCAGCGCACGCTGTTCGAGCTGTACAAGCGGCTGATTCGCCTCCGCAAGGAAATCCCCAGCCTGGCTCGTCTGGATAAAAACTCGATAGAAGTGATCGGCGCCGACAGGAAAAAGCTGCTGTTCGTCCGGCGCTGGAGCGACGAGGATGAGGTGTTCATGCTGTTCAATTTCAGCTCGTCGGAGGCCGCTTTCGATCCGCCGCTCTGCAATCGTCATTGGACCAAGATCATCGACTCGGCCGAGGAGAAATGGCGCGGGCAAGGGAGCGGAATCCCCGGGCGGCTCGATGTGGAAAAGAATTCTCAGATTGAAATTTCTCCCTGGGCGTTCGTTCTCTTCCAGCGGGTTCGGGAAAGTTCGGCGGGCGCGGGCGCCGCAAGGAGTGTCGGCCACGCCGGGAGATCGAGCCCGCCCGCAGATCAGGCCGCGCCGGGAGGGCCGGCCCCCGCCGGGAGATATAGATGAGCTGGGTCGTCTGGCCTGGGAGCCCGTTTCCGCAGGGCGCGACATGGGACGGGTCGGG
>DASXUF010000157.1 GCA_036504975.1 Candidatus Binatia bacterium
TAGATGCCGGCGGAGCGCTCGGTTTGAATTTTCGCGATGTACTGGACCGCGCGCCCAGCGATGAATTCAACTTGAATCCCGAACCGGGAGGTAAATTTCGGGATGATCTCGTTCCGCATCACGGGATCGGGCGATCCTGCAATGGCAACTCTGCCCTCCTTTGTCGCCGCCGCAAGCGTATCGTTCCATTCCTTTTCCCATCCCTTCTGCTGAGCGAAGGCAGTCGTCGCCAGGAGTAAGAGAAGAAACACTGCGCTAAGCATACTAAGCTCCCCTCTGCGGCCGTTATACCACCGCCTGCCGGCAATGACGCAAGTGCGGAACCCGTGATCGGCTGATTTTTTTGTTACACACCCCGGTCTAAGGCGGCCTCCGGCCAGCCGAGACGAAAAGCGTAAAGGGCGACGCAAATTTGTCATGGCGAGCGGCAGCACTCAGTAAGCGATCGGCGAAAGATTGAGGATTTACGCTTTGGTTCGGATTTTGCGTTTTCCGCCTTGCACGCTTCGGCCTATGCGCCACACGCGAAATCAAATGCAAAGGAAGGATAAAATGATGAAACGTGGGTTATCGATCGCGCTTTTTGAAATTTTCGTGGCCGCCATCCTCTTCGCAGGCTGCTCCGGCGGTCCATTGACCACACGAGAAAAGGGCGCCGCCATCGGCGGTGTGGGCGGCGCGGCGGCAGGCGGGTTGATCGGCGCAACCGTAGGCCATCCCATAGCCGGTGCCGCGATCGGCGCCGGCATCGGCCTTGGGGCCGGGGCGCTCATCGGCGATTACATGCAAGGCCAGGAAACCCAGCAACAGCAACAGATCAAGCGCAACCAATCGGAAATCGATCGCCAGCGCCTCGAGGCTGAGCGTTTGCGCCGTCAACGGGCCGAGTATTAAAGTTCCGACACCCCTGCCCTATTCTCCTTCCGCACCCCATCTGCTAGCCTAGTCATTCCCATCGCATCCGGCGGCGGGGATGTCGGCCTAAGAAGGAGGATGACAGGATGAGAGCAATTATTTTTTTAATCGCTGTAACTTTACTCAGCGCCTGCTCCACGCTCGCTCCGCAGGACGCCATGCAAGCCGACGTCGAGCAGGCGGCGGCGATCATCGCGCGCTTCCAGTCGTTTAACCCGGATCAAGCGATTCCGCCCGCGATCCTGCGCAGCGCGAGAGGCTTGGCGATCCTTACCGTTACGAAAGCCGGCTTCATCGGCAGCGTCAGGGGCGGCACCGGAGTTGTCGTTGCGCGAACCCAAAATGGTTGGAGCGGTCCCTCGGCCATCGGCACCGGAGGGCTGGGAGTCGGCTTTCAGGCCGGCGCCGAGGTATCGGAGTTTGTCATTGTCCTCAACACTCCCGCTGCCATCGACGCTTTCGCGCGAGGCGGCAACGTTACTCTTGGAGGCAACCTGACCATAGCGGCGGGGCCCGTCGGACGGTCTGCCGAGGCCGGCGTGAGCTTACAGGCGGCGATGTATTCTTACAGCCAGAGCCAGGGACTTTTCGCCGGCATTTCTCTGGAAGGCACGGTCATCGGCACCCGTGACGAGCTAAACGCGGCGTACTACGGGAGCCCGGTTGCGGCGAGAGACATTCTTGCCGGGAACGTGCAGCCGCCCGCCCGTGCCCAGAGATTACTGGCTGTTCTACCGATATACTGAACACGGCGCCGAGCGTGAGCTTTTCCGGATCCGCCGCGCTCTAAAGACATCGACTGACGGCAGCCCGGGAGATGGCCAAGCCCGGAATACTTTGAGATAGTGGAACCATGGGAAACAAAATCACCGACATCGGCAGGATGAAAAGCATCGTCGATGAGGAAAGCCGGCTGCGAAATCTCGCCGGTAAGAAGACGGCGAAGCTGGGCACAGAAAAGAATCCGGCCGTCGTCCACGTGCGAACGGAAAAGAGACTCAAGGAAGTCACGGCCCAGTTCCAAGCAAAAGGCTGGATCTTTAAGGTCCTGTTGGAACCCGACCAGCCCGAAGATACCGGCGACCTCCAACGTTTACTCAATCCGCAAAAACCGACGAGAGTCGAAAAGAAACTTGGACGGAACGAGCCCTGCTCATGCGGCAGCGGCAAGAAGTATAAGAACTGCTGCGGCCAATAACGCAGCAACGCGAATAAAAAACCACAAAAACGGGCACCGGCTGCTTTCAGTTTTGGTTGTGGACGCCCGCCAATCCTCGGCGGGTGTTCTCAAGAGAAATCGATCGCCGCCTTCACCACTTCGTAGCTCGCCATCGCCCGCATCGCCTCGTTGACCTGGTCGAGCGTGTAGCTCGCGCTGATCATTTCCTCGAACGGAAACGTCGCGCGGCGCGACGCCAGAAAGTCGATCGCCTGCAGCCAGTGGCGCGGCTCGCCGGATCTAATGGTGTAGAAGGTCATCTCCTGCGGCAGCTTCCGAGCCTCGATGTTGCCGTTTCCGCCGGCGCCGATATGGACGAACCGGCCGCCGTCCCTGAGCAACGTGAGCCCTTCGGGAGTCGCGAGGTTGTTGGCGACCTGGATCACGATGTCCGCGCCGCGGCCATCGGTATGATCGCGCACCCATTGCCGCCGGTCTTTCGGATCGGTCACCGCCTCGAGATTCAGCACCGCGTCGGCGCCCATGCGCTTCGTGACCTCCAGCCGCGCCGCCGGAGCCCCGATGACCAGCACCTGCTTCGCGCCGTGATCCCGCGCCACTGCGGTGGCGAAATTTCCCAACGGCCCGCTGCCCTGGATGACTACCGTCTCATGGCTCTTGATCGCTCCCAACCGATCGAAGCCGTGCATGACGGTGCGATAAGCGCACGCGGCTGCCGCCGCCGAAGCGGAGGAGACCGCGTCGGGCACCTTGATAATCAGGCAAGGCGGAGGAACGTACATATACTCGGCGCAGCTGCCGAGAAGATACGGATACTGGTCGGATCGGTTGTGTCCCCAGGAGGCGCGCCCGGGACAGATGCAAGGCTGCAGCGCGACGCTGCAATAGTAACAGGAGCCGCAGGCGACGTAGCTCCACACGACCCGGTCGCCGCGCTTGACCGGATTGCCCAGAATATCGGTCCGCTCACCGTTGATCTCTTCGACGAAGCCGCAGGGCTCATGCCCGGTAATCATGGGCAGGCTGTCGGCATCCAGCGTGCCGTGCCAGCGGTGCACGTCGGTGCCGCAGAGCGTCGAGGCTGCGATGCGCACCAACAGAGCGCCCGGCTCCAACGGCTGTGGAATGGGAACCCGCTGAATCTCCAAAGGCTGGTTATGAGCGGTAATAACGGCGGCGCGACAGTCCTTCATGGTCCCTCCGCTTTCTTTTCTTCACAGTTATAGACCGGATCGAATCCATCGATCAAGATTCAGCGCGTTTTTCTTCTTGATCGGTGAAAGGTTGCGGTATAGATGGGAGGCTGGGCGCAAACGCAGCCGCTATGTCCGAGAGCTTCGATCATATTTTGGTCGTGGACGCCGATGGGCACGTGAACGAGGGCGACGTCGATCTGCGCCCCTACCTCGCGGAGAAATGGCGCTCGCAGGCGCCGGTGCGCCTCCGGGACAACCGGGGTCACCCGCGGATGCTCCTGGAAGGGCGCATCTGGCCGACCGCCGAGGGACCCGGCCCCGGCGTCTCCGGGCCGATGACGGAGAAGGCGCGGAAGACTAGGCCGGGGATGACCGATGCGAAAGAGCGCCTGAAGGACATGGATCTCGAAGGCATCGACGTCGCGGTCATCTTCGGAACCCAGATCGCGCTGACCGTAAACGGTCTCATGAACCAAGAGCTTGCTGGCGCGCTCTGCCACGCCGTGAACGAATGGTCGGTCGAGTACTGCGCGGCGGACCCGCAGCGGCTTCGGTTCGTCGGCTTGATTCCGTGCCAGGATCCGCCCGCGGCCGTAAAGGAGCTCGAGTTCCTCGCCGAGCGCGGCGCGACCTCGGCGATGCTTCCGACCAACGTCTACGGGAGGAACATGGGCGACGCCATTTTTTTTCCGATCTATGAAGCCGCGGCACGAATCGGCATTCCCTTGAGCGTTCATCCGCAGACCGGTCACGACGGCGTTCCCGGAGTTTCCGGCGTCATGGGCGCGGGGAGCCGCCGGTTCGTTAAATACGTTTACGTGCACACGACGGCGTTCCCCTTCGAGCTGATGATCGCCATGATGCACATGATCGGCGAGGGCGTCTTCGACCGCTTTCCCCGCTTGAAAGTCGGCTTTATGGAAGGCGGCGCAGGCTGGCTTCCCTACTGGATGGAGCGCCTGGACGAGCACGTCGAGAAGCTCGCTCCGCAGATGCCGGACTTGAAGCGCCGTCCGAGCGAGATCATCCGGAGCGATCAGATCATCCTCACCTGTGAATCCGAAGAAAGCGGCCTCGACCGCGTTCTCGAGGCCGCCGGGGCCGGGACGGTGCTCTACGCCTCGGACTATTGCCACTGGGACTGTCACTTTCCCTATTCCGTGAAGGATATTCTAGACGCGAGGGATCTCGACAGCGCGCAGAAGGAGGGCGTCTTGGGCCGGAACGCCGTCGAATTTTTCGCGCTAAAAAATCTTCCCGAGCCGAGAGCGCTGAAAAGCGCGAGACAGACGATGGCGCAGGAGAGCTGAATGAGGAGTTTTCTCGGAGCGGCCTTGATGGTCCTCGCGCTCGCCGGTCCCGACCCCGCGCGCGCGGCCGAGGGCACGCAGAAAATTCGCATCGCGTTTCCGTCGCCGGCTTTTTCCTACCTTCCCTTCTACGTCGCTCAGGAAAAAGGTCTGCTCAAAAAAATCGGCCTCGAGGCAGAATACATTCAGATGCGCACGACCATCCAGCCGCAAGCGACCCTCAACGGCGAAATCGACTTCTTTCCCTCCGTCTCGACCGGCATCTCGGCGGCGGTCTCCGGCCTGCCGCTCGTGGTGGTGCTCAACTTGTACGACGGCAGCCCGTGGATCCTGGTCGCCGCCAAGGAGGTGAACAAGGCGCAGGACTTCGTCGGGAAGAAAATCGCCATCTCCGGAATCCGGACCTCGCCGCATTATTTCGCCGTGGCGGGTTTCAAAAAGTTGGGGCTCGACGAGAAGGACGTCGGCTTCATTTCCACCGGCGGCACGGCTTCGAGCTTTGCCGCCCTCGCCAGCGGCCAGGTGGCCGGCGCCGTGCTCACGCCGCCCTTCGACGACAAGGCGGTGTCCCTGGGATATAAAAAATTTCTCTTTCTCGGCGACCTCGTCGACATTCCCTACGTCGGGCTCGTCGCCGCGCAGCCGGAATTGAAGAGCCGGAGCGAGCGGGTAAGAAAAACCATCGCAGCGCTCCTCGAAGCGGTCGCGTGGCTGCGCGCGAATCGCGAGGCAACGGTCAAGATGATCGCGGAAAAATTCATCGTCAATCAGCAAGAGGCGGAGCGCACCTATCGAACGCTCATCGGCCTCTTCTCGAAGGACAACCGGCTCTCCCCCAAGGTCGCGCGCGGATATCTGGAGATCCTCCGCCGGGACCGTCCCGTCCCGCCGGACCTCGACCCGCAGAAGTTCTTGGATTTTTCTCTGCTTCCCCCAGGAAAGTAAGCGCCGCCATGAGACCTCCGGCCCGCATCGGCCTCATCATCCCGTCGAGCAACCGGCTTACCGAGCCTCAGTTCCACAGATACGCGCCGCCCGGCTTGGGCGTTCATGTAACGCGGCTACGGATGACGGGCCCGTGGCACAAGCCGCTCAAGCAGCTAAAAGAAGACGTCGTCGAAGCGGCTCGGGCCCTTTCCGACGTCCGGCCGGAGATCATCGTCTTTTCACTGCACGGCGAGCTCGATGGAAGACGGCCTCGGCGGCGACGACGCCGTGGCGGAGTGGATACAAGAAGCGGCGGGTTGCGCCGCGATGACGACGGGCCAGGCGATCACCCGGGCGCTCAAATTTCTCGGCGTCGGGAAGCTCGTCTTGATCACTCCGTATGTCAAGAAAACGAACGAGCACGAGATCTCCTACTTGAGCGAAGCCGGCTTCGAAGTGATCCACGACTTCGGCCTCGGGCTTTCCGGCGGCGACGAATACACCGGCGTCACACCCCGACGCTGGATCGAAATCGTCGCCGCGAACGTTCGTCCCGAGGCGGAAGGCTACGTGCTGAGCTGCACCAACACGACGATGATTGAGGCGATCGAGGAGTCGGAGAGGCTCTCCAAAAGGCCGGTGGTCACGAGCAACCAGGCCGTCCTCTGGGCGTGCATGAGGCAGCTCAATCTCGATCGGGAGGTCGCAGGCGGAGGGAAGCTCTTTGCGCTTGGAGAGAAGTAAGAGGATCGGCGTCAAAGGCTTTCGAAGAGCTTTTTCACCTGCTCGACAGTGTCGCGCGGCTGGGAGACGACCTCGCGGGCGAGAGCCTCGAGCTCCTCGCCCTCGGCCGGATTCAGCTCCAGCCCGCGCTCCTTCGCCGCGGCGACAAGCGCGGGATCTTTCATCGCCGCGCGGTACGCGCCGCGGAGAATTTGCGCGGCCTCCGGCGGCATGCCGGGCGGGCCGGCGAGCGGGCGGCCGAATTCACTCGATGCAAGGACAACCTTGGCCAGGCGGCGGCCGTCATTCGGCGTCTTGAATTCGTCCATCAGCTCGCCCAGCGTGGGAACGTCCGGCAATCGCGCATCGCGCCGGGCGCCCGTCTGCACGAGCACGCGCACGAATCCCGTTTTGAGCCAGGTAGGATAAGGCTCGTGGGAGAAAAAGCCGTCGATCGTAAGAGCGCGGCACTGAAGCTCGCCGCGCTCGACCGCCAGATCGACGTCCGGACCGCGCTTGAAGCCCGTCACGATCTTGAATCTGGCGCCGAGCGTCTGTTCCAACAGGCGCGGCAGATATAAACCCGTCGACGCTTCCGCCCCCGAGCCACAGACCGCCGGCGCGGAGGCGCTCCGGATGTCCGCCATGGTTTTGTACGGCGCATCCGCGCGCATATAGAGAAGGTAATGCGATTTCGTCGGGCTCCCGATCCAGGCGAGCCGAGCCACGTCGAACCTGCCGCGGGCCTCGCCCGTCAACTGCTGGAGGTAGAGCGACGGCACGAGAACTGCGAGCTCTGTTCCGTCGGGCGCGAGATCGCGGTACAGTCGCTCGGCCGTGCGGCTTCCCGGTTCCGGACTATTTTCGACGACGAGGCGCGGGCCGCCGGGAATGTGGCGCCCGACGTGGCCCGCCACCAGGCGCGCGTAGAGGTCGTAGGCAACCCCGCGCTCGAAGCCGACGAGGATCTTGATCGTCTTTCCAGCGTACACTCGTTGTTCTTTACTCGTTATTCGCCGTCCCCGCCAGCCGAAAATATCGATTGACTCATCGCATGATCGTGCTGATTTTTTTTCGATACACACACCGGTAAATTTTTTCCTTTCGTTCTTGACAACGCGCCGCACGGTGAAATAAAGGAAACGCGCATGAATCTTTCCATGAATCCCGCGGTCTGGCCGCATTTTATCTTCAACTTACTGCTCCAGCTATTGGATGGAGTATTAACGTACCAAGTGGTGTCGATTGGCGTTCCCGAGGCAAATCCGCTCGTGCGGCAGGCGATTATCGTATGGGGCGCGGCCTTGGGCCTGCTTTACTGGAAGCTTCTCGCCTGCGTTTTGCTCGCGTTGATATTTGCGCTCACGTACAGACGACAAGCCCTGACGATCAAGGCTTTCACGGTAACCGGCGCCGTTTACGGTTCCGTCTCTTTTGTCGGCCTCTGCGCCTTCTTGGTGGAATTCATCAGATAGCCGTAACCCATCCACTTCGCGCCCATAATTGTTTCAAAATCATCGCCGAAACTTGGATTGTACTTCCTCTTAACGTTGCTTGCGTAGTTGCGCAATTGCGCAAGTACGCAACATCCTCGCAGGGGCCCATTTTTACAAACGGCAAAACGTGGTAGACCATCCGCGAGTGAACCAAAAGGAGAGCGCCTCATGGCCGAAGAGACAAAACCGCCGTTCCGCGCCAATCATGTCGGCAGTCTGCTGCGCCCGCCGGAGCTTTTGCAGGCGCGGGAGAGGCATCAAAGGGGCGAGCTCGGAGCCGCTGAACTGCGCGAGGTCGAAGACCGCTCTATCCGCGGCGTCGTCAAGATGCAGGAGGAAGTCGGCATGCAGGGAGTCACCGACGGCGAATTTCGCCGTAACCTCTGGCACGCCGACTTTTTAAGCCGATTCGAGGGAATCAAAGTCGTCGAGGGCTTGCTGCCGGACTCGGCGCGCCATTTTCAAAACCCGGACGCCGACGTGCAACGGTCGCCGACTCAGTTCGTCGTGACGGGAAAGCTCGGCCATCCGCGCGGCATCGAGACCGAGAATTTCAAATTTCTAGCCTCGGCCACGAAGAGTACTCCCAAGCAGTGCATCCCGTCGCCGTCGCTGGTCCATTTCCGCACCGGGCGCGCGGGCGTCGATAAGGCCGCCTATCCCGATATGGAGGAATTCTTCGCCGACCTGGCGCGGGTGTACCGCGAAGAGATCGCCGGGCTGGCGGCCGCCGGCTGCGCCTATCTCGAGATCGACGACGTAAACTTCGCCTATCTCTGCGACCCCAAGATGCGCGACGGCGCGCGGAAAATCGGCGAGAATCCGGACAAGCTGCCGCTGCTCTACGCCGATCTCATCAACGAGTCGATCAAGGACCGGCCGGCGAGCATGACGGTTTGCACCCATCTTTGCCGCGGCAATTTCCGCAGCTCCTGGGTCGCCGAAGGCGGCTACGATCCGGTCGCCGAAGTGCTTTTCAACGCGCTCAAAGTGGACGGCTATTTTCTGGAATTCGACACGCCGCGCGCGGGAAACTTCGCGCCGCTTCGCTATCTGCCCAAGGGGAAAAAACTGATTCTCGGGCTCGTGACCACGAAGAGCGGCGCGCTCGAAAATCCCGGCGATCTCAAACGGCGGATCGATGAGGCGAGTCGATTCGTGTCCCTCGACCAGCTCGGTATCAGCCCCCAGTGCGGCTTTTCCAGCACCGTGCTCGGCAACAAGCTGACCATCGACGAGCAGATCGCCAAGCTCAAGCTCGTCGTGCAAGTGGCCCGAGAGGTGTGGGGATGAGGGGGGAAAAAGGTTCTTCGAGACGAGCTGGCCCGCGGGATTTCGGCGCTCCCGCTTCTTCAGGCACATTTTTCCGGGCCGCTGCCGTAGCTCTTGCCGTACTCAATCCTGGCAAGCTTGTCGGCATCGAAGTACAAGGTTCTATTCATTTTTCCCGTGCCGCAGTTATACTGCCAAACCTCCACAGCCGACGTTGTCGGGGGGAACGCCCCTCTGACGGCGGTGCCAAACGTATTTACCGAGGCGACTTCCTTGGAATCCGGCTCGCCGCATTTCGACATAACCTCCAGCTTGGACGTTCCCTCCATCACCAAAGCGTCGTCGCAGTACATTCCAACGGCGTGGCTATCGGTCGCGCCAAGAAGCGCGAATAGCGCGAGCATTCCCGATAAGACAAGCGCTTTCATGCTAACCCTCCATCTAAAGTCAGTATACCTCCGTAGGCCTTATTCAAGTGGGTAGATTCTACGATCTACCGTCGGAATCAGGCGGGCGCAAATATCGGGGCATCTAACCCCGTCTTTACTGACCGAGAAAGATTTTGCGGAATTCTTCGGCGGCGGATTCGTATTCGCGCGCGAGAGAAAGATCGCTGGGAGCGAGACGCGTTCCTTTTGGGACGCGAAGCACTTGCGGTTGGACGTCCGACCGGCTGGGAATGGTCCCCTGCGCGGCGAGAATCGTCTGCCCCTCTTTCGAAAGAATAAAATTGATAAAGAGCTTTCCCGCGTTCGGATGAGGGGCGTTGAGCGCGAGTGCGAGCGGGTCGATATACGTGATCACCGGCTCCACCAGAACCCACTGGACGGGCGCGCCTCTGGCTTTTTCCCGCGCCAGGATGTGAGCGAAGCTGTTCACGACCACATGGAACTCGCCAGCCGCGAGGAGTTGGGCAAGGAGATTGTGTCCTTCCTGTGGACCGGGCCGCTGGGCGGCAAGCCGGCGCATGAAAGCGAGCCCTTTGTCCCTGCCCATCACTCTCATCATGTTGGCGAACCATTCGGCGTCCCGTATGTTCAGCCCGATCCTTCCCTTCCAGCGCGGCTGAAGCAGATCGTCGTAATTTTTTGGCGCGTCGGCGGCCGGAATATGCTTCGAGTTGTATCCCATGCTGTTCGGCAGAGAATGGACGGCGGTCCAATGGCCCTCCGGGTCGCGAAACCCCTCGGCATAAAAGGAAGCATCGTCGGGAATGAACTTCGCGGTTAGGCCCTTTTCCTTCAACACCTGC
This sequence comes from Candidatus Binatia bacterium, assembly GCA_036504975.1. Classification (NCBI taxonomy): domain Bacteria; phylum Candidatus Binatota; class Binatia (SeqCode); species Binatia bacterium. The sequence goes on from DASXUF010000157.1 coordinate 10,272, forward strand.
ACTTGAAAGCCCGCCGAAGTAAATAGATCTACCGTGTGCCGGCCCGCCTGTGCCTCGGTGAGGATCCGTTGCATGACCCGCTCGCTCCCTGCCCGATAAAAATCGACCTTGATGGATGGGTATTTCTTCTGGAAGGCCTCGCGCAGGGCAACCAGACGCTCGTTGTTGAATGAGCTGTAAAACACGACCTCGCGTTCCGCTTTCGCAAGGTCTTCTAATGAGGCGGCCCAGGAGGAAGCGAGCGAGGCGAAAAAGATCAGGACGAAAAGAAGCGGTGTCATAGGCATCTCCAGTATTTATGACCGGCCTGTGCTAAGGGATGACGGCGATCGCTTCGACTTCCATGAGAAACTCTTCCCGCGCCAAACCCTTGATGATCAGGAGAGTGCTCGTCGCCTGGTCGCCGGTGAAATATTTTTTCCGCACCTTATGGAGACCTTCGCGCTGTTTGATGTCGGTTATGTAAATCGTCGTTTTGACGATATCGTCGAACGAGCCTCCCGCTTCCTCCAACACCGCTTTCATGTTTTCGTAGACTTGTTTGGCCTGGGCCTCGATGTCGCCCTTGCCGACGATGTTTCCATCCGCATCGACCGCGGTTTGTCCCGCGATGAAGAGCAGCTTCCCGGGCGTGACCAGAATGCCTTGATTGTAATTGGGTCTGCAGTGCACCTTTTTAGGGTTCAGGATTTTCTTCATCTCTTTTCTCCCCTCCGTTTCCGCGGACTCATATCCTACCCCGTCTCATCCAGTCAAGCGCAGGCCGCTGAAAACGCCCATACGCCACGTCAGACTGTGTGAAAACTCCGTTCATGGTTCGACTAGGCTCACCACGAACGGAATCAAGGCTATCGGAATCAAGTACTTATCCGTTCGCCTGAGCTTAGTCGAAGGGCTCCTGTCGAGTTTTCACACGGTCTGACGTTGCGCTCGGCCCGCTTCGCGTCAACGTACTGAAAGAACGCCTCCTCTCGCGGACCATCGCGCGCCTTGCCTATGGCACGTTTTGACCGGCCTGACCTAAAAAGAGAATTTCCGCGATGCCCTAATACTTTTTGCGGCGGGCCGATAAACTACGCCTAACTCCGTTTCACCGCACCTCGTCCCTCCTTATGCTTGTTTCTTGACCCGCCGTAAAAAGATTCACCACTTGTGAAATAACAAGAGCTGCCGTTCCAGGATCGAGAGTTTACTAAAGTCAGTATTTCAACCCAATTGTTTATGTCGATGCCTGAGGTAATCTAAAAGTAGGAGGAGTAAAAAATAAAAATCGAAGGAGTAAGTCATGAACAAATCGATCATTGCAGCGCTCGTAGCCACGGTTTTCGCGTTTCCTGGATACGCCTTGGCACAGTCCACGCCGCGCATCGACAAGCGGCAGGAAAACCAGGAGGAGCGTATCGAAAAAGGCGTCGAATCGGGCCAGTTAACCAAGAAAGAAGCGCGGCGCCTCGAAAAAGGCCAGCAGCACGTGGAGAATTTGGAAGAGAAGGCGCTTCAGGATGGGAAAGTGACCAAGCGTGAAAAAAAGCGTATAGAGAAGGCGCAGGACAAACAGAGCGAGCGCATCTATAACCAGCGCCACGACGAGCAAAAAAAGAAACCCGAGTGAAGCCTCGGTCCCCGTGTCCGATTCTTTCCCTGTCGGAGCGCCTTACCGCGTCCGGTTGTACGTGTAGTCTTCGCGCTCGGTTCCGCCGGCGCGGAGGTCCGGCCGCAGCGGAGTACGGGTGTTTTGAACTTTGGCGTGCGCGTCTAACGCCCCCTGATCCGTCCAGCGCTCCAAAAGCGCGAACTTGTCCGGATTCACCACGCTCTGAAACACCTCGAACTGCTCGCAGCCGGACTCTTTCGTCACCTCGGCGCAGCGGGCTTTATATGCCTCGGCGAGCTCGGCCCCTTTTCCCGCCGCCGCCTTGACCATCACGATGAGTCTGATCGCCATCTTTCCTCCTGACTTGCTCAGGCCGCTGAAAAACGCCGGCCTGAAAACTTCAGTCACTCCAAGCGAATCGTTTATCACGTTTCCGAAATTCCGGAAACGACCGCATCCGCAGCCCTTCTCTGTGGTTCCATACTCCACCCGCTTGACGGCCCGGACGGGGTGTCATAGCTTTTGGCTGACTCGTCCGTGAAGGAGCTGCGATTATGAAGACCGACCGCTACGACTATTCGCCCATCATTCGGCACCGGCCGCTCAGGTGGCCGAACGACGCGCGCATCGCTTTGATGGTTGCGCCTAACATCGAATCGTTTCACATCGACAAAACATTGCCCGGCGCGCCGAGCACTTACCTGCCGGACGTGACGAACTACGCTCTCAGGGACTACGGATCGCGCATCGGCGTGTTCCGCATGATGGAGGTGCTGGATAAACATGCTATACGGGCCACGGTCCTGCTCAACTCCGACGTCTGCGCCCACCATCCTGCCATCATCGAAGAAGGCAACAAGCGCAACTGGGAATGGCTCGGCCACGGCGTGACCAACAACATCCGGATGACGCAATATCCGCCGGAAGAAGAGCGCGCCGTCATTCGCCAGATAAAAGAAACTATCGCGGCGGCGACGGGAAAGGCGCCGCGCGGCTGGCTCGGTCCCGGCGGCGGCGACGAGAGCTTCAACACCTTGGATCATCTCGCCGCGGAAGGTTTCGACTACGTCTGCGACTGGGGCGTGGACGATCAACCCGTGGCGCTGCGCGTCAAGTCCGGGCGCATGATCGGAATTCCTTACCAGCAGGGGCTCAACGATATCCGGACGATGTTCCACGAAGGCACGGCGCCGAAGGACTGGCTCGGGATGGTCTGCGATCAGTTCGACACTCTGTACGCCGAGGGCGCGGCGCAGCCGCGCGTGATGACGCTGCCGCTGCATCCGTTCGTCATCGGCCTGCCGTTTCGCATCAAGTACCTCGACGAGGCGCTCAAATATATTTGCGCGCGCGAAGGAGTCTGGAAGGCGACCGGAGCCGAGATCGCGGATCATTTTTACGCCCATTACTATCCAAAGCCGTGAGGCGGACAATGACGATGAAGGCGACGCTATTGGTACTGGCGTGCTTGCTTGCCGCCGCGGGCGCGCCCGGCCGGGCGGCGCCGGCCGACGCGGCCGACCGGGTGATCATCGGGAACGTGTCGCGCACCGTCGAGCAGTTGCCGAACTACGCCGCCAACGACAAGGGCTTCTTCGCTCAAGAAGGAATTCAGGGCGACGTCGTCTTGATCGGATCGACCGATACGTTGATCCAGGCCCTGATCGCCGGTCAGGTCAACGTCGCCATCGTCGATCCGTCGCCCGCCATCAACGCGGTGGAGCGCGGAGCGTCGCTCAAGATCATCGGCGGCACGGTCCCCATCGCCGCTTATACGCTGGTCGGATGCGGCAAGTACAAGACCATCAAAGAGCTCAAAGGAACAACCATCGGCGTCGTGAGCCTGGTCTCAGGCAGCACGATCTTTCTTCGCGAGATGCTCAAGAAGGAAGGTCTCGAGCTCAACCGGGACTATGCGATCATTCAGGGCGGCCCGACCACGCAGCGGCTGGCGAGCCTCAAGGGTTGCGTCACTTCGGCGACGATGGTCCTTGGCGGCAACCTGCCGCGCGCGCGGGAGCTCGGCTATACGGAGATCGCCCGCCTGCACGATTACATTCCCAACCTGCAGTTCCACAGCTTCATCGTCGACAGCCGCTGGGCGGAGGCGAACAGCGCGCTCACCGTGCGTTATCTGAAAGCGATGGTCCGCGCGATGCAGTGGGCGCACGCGCACAAGGAAGAGGCCGCGGAGCTGGTCGCCCGGCGGACGGGAATCCCGCTCAAGTACACGCGCGTCAACGTCGACGAATATCTCACGCAGGGAATCATCAGCCGCGACGGCTCCGTCAACCGCGAAGGATTTCAGAGGCTGATCGATCTCATGGGCGAGAGGCTCTTCAAACAGCCGCCCTATCCGCCGCCGGAGAAATATCTCGATATGAGCTATCTACGGCGCGCTCATCAGGAGCTCAACGTCACAGGCCGCTGAAAAACGTAAGCGGCGATCGGCCTGCTAGGCTTCGATGGCCGCTTCGTACGCCGTGTACCCTTCCGGGATGAGGCGGATGACTTCGTCCTTCTTCGGGTCCGTGTTAACGCCGGCGGGATCCTCTCCATTTTCGACCGCGCGGATCTGATCGCGCGAAAATTTTCGCAACAGGATAATGCCGCGGTCCGATTCGCCCAGGTGCTCCTTGGCGCGATCGGCCATGGGTCCCTGCGTCTCCCACGCCATGTGATCCTGGCTGGTAAAATCCTCCATGTGAAACTCGCCGGCCTCGTTCCGGGTGCCGACGAACTCCGCCGGCGGATTCTCCGGTTGCGCCACGGTGGAGCCGTCATTCGTCGGACGGAACCTGAACTGGAAGATCTGCGTGTTACGGTCGTCGATCGGCGTGCGGAAATGCATGGCGTAACCGCTGCGCACGGGAACGAAGAGAATGTTGGGGAAGATCATCGGATGCGGCGCTTCGACTTTGGCCTCGTCGCCGGCGAAAAATCTCTGCTTCTGGATTCCGGCCCATGAGGGATTGACGACCAGCTCGAAGTCGATCTTGCTCAAACGCTGATAGTGGAACGGCACGTGGTCGGGGTTGCCCTTGAGCTTGAGCGTGTGTGAATGGAGATAGTACGTGTGAACCGGGTCCACTGAATTTTCCATCGCCTGCAGCCAGTTGCAGCGCAGCACCTGGCAGACCTCGATCTTCTTCACGCCGTCTTCGCGTACGAGAATATCCCACTTGGGCAGGACGGGTTTTTTCGCCGGCGGGCCCATGTAAGCAAACAAGAGCCCGGCCAATTTTTCGACGGGATAAGCCGGGTGCGAGATTTTTTCCTTATACCCAAGCCCCGCGCTCTCGAAGGGCTGCTCCAGACAATGGCCGTAAGGATCGTACTTCCATCCATGATAGGCGCACCGGATGCCGTCCTCTTCGACGAATCCGTAATAGAGAGACGCGCCGCGGTGCGAGCAGTGTTCGGCGACCAGGCCGTACTCTCCGCTGCGATCGCGGAACAAGACTAAATCTTCGCCCAAGACTCTCACTCTCTTTTTTGGCTTTTCGTCCGTGAGATCCGACGCCGCGGCGACGACGTGCCAGTAGCGCCTGAGGAGTCGGCCTGCCGGAGTCCCCGGACCGACGCGCGCGAGCAACTCGTTTTCTTCTTGACTTAGCATACGAATAATTGTCCTTTCGCCGGCTTGAGTACACAGCGATGCTAGTAAATGGTGCTGAAGGTGTCAACGGAATTAGGAATTGGGGGATTGGGATTTACGTTGACAGAATGGCTCGTTATGGATAATTTTGCCATTGAACATAAAACGAAGGAGGCATTTATGGCCATACTAAAAGTCGAGGGCGTCACGCACTGGTCGATTCCGGTGAACAACCTGGCGGAGTCGGAGGACTTCTACGGCGAGCTGCTCGGCCTCACGCATAAGGGTCGGCTCGGGAACTCCGGCATGTCCTGCTTCAACGTCGGCGACAACTACATCCTCTTGTGCCAGCGCGAGCAACCGAAAGAATCAAACTCGCCACAACAGCTCCATCATTCTTTCACCGTCAGTCCCGAGACGCTGGTCAAGGCGTGCAAGGTTTTCCATGAAAGGAAAATTCCCGGCATCGAGCTGATTTACCGCGGCAAGGGCCATTTCACCGGACGGGAACTTTATTTCCTCGACCCCAGCGGCAACCGGCTCGAGCTGCGCGACCCGACCTGGAAAGCCGGAATGCCGGAGCCATCGTTCGATGAGATCGTCCGGTCGTAAGAGTGGACTGTTGAATCAAATCGCGCCGTTAAGGTTCGACAGGCTCACCATGAACGGCTCTCTCTGCTCCGTTCGTACTGAGCAGGCCTGTCCTGAGCGAAGCCGAAGGGTCGAAGTGCGAACGAAACATTCGACGACACGCACAAGGAGCCGGGATGAAGAATAGACGACTGTTGTACCTGGGCCTAATCGCGTTGGTCGTCGCCGTAGAATTGGGCGCTGCTGCGGTCAGGATGAGCGAACAAAAACCCGCCACCGTCCGTATCGACAACGACGACATCGGCGGCGTGGTCGCGAGCGCGAACGGGCCGGAAGCCGGCGTCTGGGTGATCGCGGAGACGACCGAGCTTCCCACCAAGTACGTCAAGATCGTCGTCACCGACGACCAGGGGCGATATGTGCTGCCCGATCTTCCGAAAGCCAACTACAGTATCTGGACGCGCGGCTACGGCCTCGTCGATTCGCCGAAGGTCAAAGCCGCGCCGGGAAAAACTCTCAACCTGAAAGCCGTCCTCGCGCCGACTCCGGCCGCGGCGGCGGAATATTATCCGGCGACCTATTGGTTTTCGATGCTGAAGATTCCGGACAAGAGCGAGTTCCCCGGCACCGGCCCCAAAGGCAACGGCATGCCGGAGAAACTTAAAAGCCAAGGCGAGTGGATGGCGAACATCAAAACCCACGGCTGCACCTCGTGCCATCAGCTCGGCGGCAAGCCGACGCGGACGATGCACAAAGAATTCGGCGCTTTCAAATCGTCGTTCGAGGCGTGGCAGCGGCGCATCCTCTCGGGACAGGCGAGTGAAGTCATGGTGCGGAACCTGAACGACGTCGAGCCGAAGCGCGCGCTCGAGTTGTTCGCCGATTGGACCGACCGCATCGCCGCCGGGGAACTGCCGGCGTCCAAGCCGGCGCGCCCGCAGGGCGTCGAGCGCAACGTCGTCATCACATTGTGGGACTGGGCGAGTCCGAAAGCCTATCTCCACGACGAGATCGCCAGCGACAAGCGCAATCCCGGAGTCAACGCCAACGGCCTGATCTACGGCTCTCCCGAGGACAGCACGGACTTCATGCCGATTCTCGACCCGGTGCGCCATCGAGCGACCGAAGTGAAAGTGCCGGTGCGCGATCCGAACACTCCCGATACCATGGCCATCGCCAGGACCAACGCGCTGATGCTCGCGCCTTCGCCGGACTGGGGAGCGGAGCGCATCTGGAAAAGCCAGGTCACCGTCCACAATCCGATGTTCGACGGCCAAGGGCGGGTCTGGATCACGACGAGAATCCGCCCGGCGGCGAATCCCGCTTTCTGCAAAAAGGGCTCGGAACATCCGTCGGCGAAGCTCTTTCCGATCGAAAGGGCCGGGCGCCACGTCGGCGTGTTCGATCCGAAGACAAAGAAGTTCTCACTTATCGATACCTGCTTCGGCACGCACCATTTGATTTTCGCCGAAGACGCGAACAACACGCTGTGGCTTTCGAGCGGCGGCACCGCCGGCGGCGTCCTCGGTTGGGTGAATACGAAGATGTTCGACGCGACCGGCGACGAGCAGAAGTCGCAGGGCTGGACGGCATTCGTCCTCGACACCAACGGCAACGGCAAGCGCGACGAGTACGTCGAGCCCGACGACCCAATCGATCCGGCGAAAGACAAACGGATCATGACCGGATACTACGGCATCGGCTATAGCCCGGTGGACGGCTCGATCTGGGGATCGGTGCTGAGCTTTCCCGGCGCAGTTGTTCGCGTAGCTCCGGGAGACAACCCGCCAGCGACGGCGCTGGCGGAAATCTACGAAGTGCCGTGGAACGAGCCCAGGGCCGCCGTCAACGGCTACGGGCCGCGCGGCGGCGACATCGACCGCGACGGCGTATTCTGGACCTCGCTCGCGAGCGGACATCTCGCGAGCTTCGATCGCCGCAAGTGTAAAGTCCTGAACGGCCCGACGGCGACGGGAAAGCATTGTCCCGAAGGCTGGACACTCTACGCGATGCCGGGACCGCAGTTTCAGGGCGTAACCGATCACGGCAGCGCGCAGGCGAGCTATTACAGTTGGGTCGATCAACACGATGTCTTCGGCTTGGGCAAGAACGTGCCGTTCGCCACCGGCAATCTCGCCGATTCGCTCGAAGCGCTCGTCGATGGGAAGTTCGTCACCTTGCGGATCCCCTACCCCATGGGTTTCCACGCCAAGGGGATGGACGGCCGCATCGACGATCCGAAAACCGGCTGGAAAGGCAAAGGCGTGTGGTCGGCCTACGCCGGCCGAGCGACGAACCACATCGAAGGCGGCAAAGGAACGAAACCCAAAGTCGTCAAGTTCCAGCTCCGGCCCGATCCATTGGCGAAGTAAGAAAGCGCGAGGCGGCTCTCGCTGTCGCGCGCAGTCTGCGCCTGTCGCTCGTTGTCATCCCGATCCCGTTCCGGATGATCTACGGCGGGCGTCCCTCTCACCGCCGCCGCTTACCGTTTCGTTTGACCCGACAGGGACGCTTTGCTAAACTCAGCGTTCTTATGCTTCGACCGTAAAGGAGTTCACATGGCCAAGATATTATTCCGTCGGTTGATCCTCGTCCTTGCCGCCGTTCTGTTGTCGGCGGCGATTCCGGCCCTGACGCATGCCAACCACTCGTGGGGCGGCTATCATTGGGCGCGGACGACCGGATCGTTTACGTTGAAGCTCGGCGACAACGTGTCGAGCGCGTGGGACGGGTATCTCGCCGAGGCTTCGAGCGAGTGGAGCGTTTCCAGCGTGCTCGATACCGCAATCGTCGCCGGCGCAGTTTCCAGAGTAAAGAAATGCCAGCCGACGAGCGGGCGCGTCGAGGTGTGCAGCAGCACGTACGGCAACAACGGCTGGCTCGGCATCGCGCAAATCTGGATCAGCGGTCTCCACATCACCCAGGGCGGCGTCAAGCTGAACGACACTTACTTCAACACCGCCAAATACAATACTCCCGCATGGAGGCGCCTGGTGATGTGCCAAGAGATCGCCCACACCTCCGGTCTGGATCACCAGGACGAAACCTTCGGCAACCCCAACCTGGGCACCTGCATGGACTATACGAACGACCCGGACGGCACCTTGGCCAATCCCGATCAGGTCAGCAACGAATATCCCAACCAGCACGATTACGACGAGCTGGTCGACATCTATACGCACCTGGACAGCGCAACCACCGTCAAGCAGGCGCTGAGAAACAACGCCAACCGCCGTGAAACTTCCGGCGGCGAGTTGGGCACCGGCCAGTGGGGCAAGCTCCGCCGATCGACCAATCGCGGCCGGACCGAGCTCTACGAGCTAGACCTCGGGCGCGGGCGCAAGGTTTTGACGCACGTCATCTGGGCGGAACCGGAAGAGGAATAGACCGGGTTAATCTTTCTAAGCTCATCGCGACCGATCCTTCGTAAGGGCGAGGCTTGGCTTCGCCCTTACGTATTTTCCGTTCCTCGATTCGCTTCTGCTTGATCCCGGCTATCGGTGACAAGTAATATACCAGGCGGCGCCACGTCGATGGCAAAGTCTCTTATCATCGCTCTGATGAGGGTTTGGTTTTTGTCGCTCTGCGCGCTTGCCGGCGGACCGGCAATCTGCGCTCGGGATGTCCCGGCGGCGAACCCGCCGGAGACCGGGAAGCCCGGTGCGCCGCCGATGACCTATCCGCTTTTGGTCGAGCGCTTGCGCGCCGCGGGCGCCGCCGTCGAGCCGGCGGGCGGGGTCGATCAGCCTTTCTTCTCCGGCGCCGGAAAAGCGATCAGAATCGGCGGAGAAGACGTTCAGGTTTTCCAGTATCCGACGGCCGCCGCAGCCGAGGCCGAGGCGCGGCGCGTCTCGCGCGACGGCAGCGCGATCGGCACAGCCAAGCCTCACTGGATCGGAACCCCTCATTTCTACCGCCAAGGCAGGCTTCTCGTCTTGTATCTCGGCGAGGAGAAGAAAGTCCTTCAGGTTTTGGAGGCCGTGCTTGGCCGGCAGTTTGCCGGACAATAAAAAATCGCCGCCTCCGATAGGCGAGAGCTTGCGAATGGATTTTCATGCCCGGGCCGGAAAAAGTCGCGACCACACCCTCTTTACCTGGCTCTCCCATGATCTCGGCTTCGAGCGAGCGGCGGGTCTTCGCCTGATTGCGCTTTCCGTCTCGTCTTCGGCCGTTCTCCGATGAGCGAGTTGGCCCAACTCCGCGAGCGGCTGCCCGCGATTTTGAGAGCCCTCGCCGTAGGCATCCCCGCCGGCTTTCTCTTCGCCTATCTCCACACGCCGATTCCGTGGATGATCGGGCCGATGATCGGCGTGGCCGCGCTGAATCTCATGGGCGTGCGCATGCACTCGCCGCCGTATGCGCGGCAAATGGGACAGGTGATTCTCGGCTCGGCGGTGGGACTCTACTTCACGCCACCGGTGGTGGCGGAGCTGGCCAGCAACTTTCTCGCCATCATCGCCGCAACGATCGCGGTCTTCATCGTCGCCGCCCTCGGCGCGCTGACCTTGAGCCGCGCCTCCGGCGTGGACCCGAAGTCTACCTTCTTCGCATCGATCCCCGGCGGCGCCATGGCGATGGCCGTGCTGGCGGAGCGCTACGGCGCGCAGATCGTGCCGGTGGCGGTCGCGCACAGCCTCCGCGTCTCGCTGGTCGTCATCCTGATCCCGTTCGCGCTGACTTACGGCGGCATCCCGCTCGTCGCCGCCGCGTATCGTCCGGATGTGCCGTTGAATTATTGGATACTCGCGCCGTGGCTGCTATTCGGCTGCGTGTTGGGCGAAGTTTCCGAGCGGCTTCGCCTTCACAACGGCTATTTGCTCGCGCCGATTTTCTTCGGCGCCGCGCTCACTGTGAGCGGTATTCGGCTCTCCGCCGTGCCGCATGCCTTCACGGACTTCGCCCAGCTCATGTTCGGCCTCGTGCTCGGCGCGCGCTACGAGCGCGCCTTCTTCGTCCGCTACAAACTGTTCGTTCCGTTCGCGCTGCTGAATTCGTTTCTAATCCTGCTCTTCTCGGTAGCGGCCGGCGCGGCGCTCGCCTGGGCCTTTGATCTCCCGATCGCGACGATGATCATGGCCACCGCGCCCGGCGGATTGGCCGAGATGACGATCACCGCGCAAGCGCTCCAGATCAGCGTGCCGCTGGTCGTCGCCTTTCACGTGTTCCGAGTGGTGGTGGTCAATATGGGAACGCAGTACATCTTCACCTTCTTCGCCTGGGCGTTCGGCGGCGTGTCGGAACGACCGGTTCAGGAAACAAAGAATACGACCGGCATGAGGCGTGAGGCGATAGTCAAGAATGAAGAGAAGGGAGGAAAAGACTAAATTACTTTTTTTGCTCTCCCCAAATCTTCGCAAGTTGCCGGTCGCGGCCGCAGCCGATGCGGTAGCGCTCGTAGTGCGCCGGGTTTTTGATGTGGAAGTCCTGGTGATACTCCTCGGCGGGATAGAACTCGGGGGCGGCGACGATTTCGGTCGCGACGGGTTTTTTGAAGCGGCCTTGCAGCTCCGCCTTGGATTTTTCCGCGAGGCGCTTCTGCTCCTCGCCCTGGTAGAAAATGACCGTGCGATACTGGGTTCCGAAATCGCAGAACTGCCCGTTGGGCGTGAACGGATCGATGTTGTGCCAGAAGGCCTCGAGCAGCTTCTCGTAGCTGACTTTTTTGGGATCGTAGGTGACCTGCACGGATTCCGCGTGACCGGTGCGGCCGGTAACGACCTCGTCGTAGGTCGGGCTCTTTTTCGTGCCGCCGGCGAAGCCGGACACGGTGGCGACCACGCCTTCGACTTTGTCGAAGAAGCGCTCCACGGACCAGAAACAGCCGCCGGCAAAAATCGCCTGGGCGGTTTGAGGTTTGCCGCCGCCGGCCTGAGCTGCGGCAGCCGTCTCACCCAAAGCGAAGACCAAAGCGGCGGTTAAAAAAATCGTGTTGAGAAATTTGTGGGTGCTCATCGTCCCTCCAGGCATGCCGATCTGATTGGAATCAAATCATCTTTCACTCCCCTTTTGCAATAGTCCGGTGAACGGACTGGCAGACTCCCGGCAATTTCGGTAGGATCGCTCGGTTGCTCGACGACGAGGAACGTGGGAGCGAAAATGATCCAGGAAAAGGGATCGTATATCACCGTTGACGGCCTGAAAACTTTTTTCGTCAAAACCGGTCACGGTCCCGCCGTGCTTCTGGTGCACGGGGGTTCGCCGGGCGCTTCGGCTCTGGTCAACTGGAAATTCAACATCGAACCACTCACCGCGGCGGGCTTCACGGTCTACGCCTATGACCAGCCGGGTTACGGCTACTCGGATAACCCCAAGGACCACTCCATGGAATACCGGGTCGCTCATGCCAAAGCTTTTGCCGAGGCCGTCGGCCTCGACCGCTTTTACGTGATCGGCAATTCCCAGGGGAGCTACGTCGCCGCGCGCGCGGCGCTTGAACATGAGGGTGTAGGGGCGTTCATCACGACGACCAGCGGCTCGCTGGCGCCCAAAGGCTCGGCGGAATCCCAGGCGCTCGCCAAAAAGCACGGCGAGGAGCTGAGAGCGTACACGCCGAGCATGGAGAATATGCGGAAGCTGACCTTCGGCACGGTCTTCAACAGAGACCTCGTGACGGAAGAAGCCGTGCGCGAGCGCTACGAGATGAGCGCGGGAAAGAACTTTGAAGCCCAGAAAATGCGGGAAGCGGCCCCGCCGGCGAAGCCGATCCGCGAAGACCTCCGCCGCTTAAAAATGAAAAGCCTAATTCTGTGGGGAAACAACGATCGCGGCGTCAGCGTGGAGCGGGGAATCTTGCTTTTCCAGCTTATTCCGGGCGCGGAATTTCACCTCTTCGACAACTGCGCCCACTGGGTCCAGTGGGACCAGGCCACCCGTTTCAACCGGATCGTGACGGACTTTCTAAAAGCGCTCTAGGAAGATTTCTGACCGGTTCGCAGCGCCCTGGAACTCGGCCTCGCCTCAACGGCGAAAGGCGCACAGTTGCGCGAGTTCGCGGCTATTACTGCACCCAAGATATCATTAGCCCGCCGGCCAGCGCGATGATTTCGTCCGCTTGACCGGCGCAATAGACTGGTGCTATGAGAAGCCAGCTCGTTCCGTGGAGGGCTTCGATGCTGAAAAAAATTTTTCTGGCAACAGCCATGACAGCTCTGACCGTGACCCAACTTTTCCCGGGCGCCGATGTCATTGCCGCGACAAGTGCGCCCGCGGTCGCGTTGACCGGGCAGGTCGGTTCGGAGGCCGAAGGCCCGATGGAAGGCGTGCTGGTAAGCGCCAAGCGGGAAGGCTCGACGATCACGGTCACCGTCGTGAGCGACGCGCAGGGGCGGTACAGCTTCCCGACTTCGAAGCTCGAGCCCGGGCGTTATGCACTGGCCATTCGCGCCGTGGGATACGAATTGGAAAATTCGCGGCCGGCGGAAGTTGCGGCGCAGAAAACAACTCGACTCGAACTGAAGCTCAAGAAGGCCCCGGACCTCGCCGCCCAGCTTTCCAACGGCGAGTGGCTCGTCAGCATGCCGGGAACCGTTGAACAGAAACAGGACTTCCTCGGCTGCATAGGCTGCCACACGGTCGAACGAATCGTGCGGTCCAAGTACAACGCCGAGGACTTCGTTCACGTTTTGAAACGCATGAGAAATTACGCCCAGGGCAGCGTGCCGGGGCGCGCGCAGTTCCGCCCCGGCGGACGCGAGCCCAACGCGAATCAATTGAAGCAGATGCAGAGCTTCGCGCAATACGTGAGCACGATCAATCTGAGCAAAGTTTCGAAGTGGGAATATCCGTTGAAAACCTACCCGCGGCCGAAGGGCAAGGCGACCAAGGTGACCATCACCGAGTACGACTTGCCGCGGCCCGAGGCGATGCCGCACGATGCGGTCGTGGATGGCGACGGCATGGTTTGGTATTCGGATTTCGGCTCGCTGTATTTGGGCAAGCTCGACCCGAAGACCGCTAAAGCGGTCGAGTGGGCGGTGCCGGTCGCCAAACCCGGCGCGCCCATCGGCATGCTCGACGTGAACTTCGATCCTGAAGGAAACGTCTGGCTCGGCCTGATGTACCAAGGAAGCATCGCCAAATTCGACCGCAAGACGCAGAAGTTCCAGACCTGGAGCGCGCCGAAGTTCATGGAGAACAACGAGGCGCGGCTCGCGATGGTCGACGCCAGGAACTTCCATCTGGACGGCAAGGTTTGGATCGGCGGCGACAACGAGTATCAGCTCGATGTAAAAACCGGCGAGTGGTACACGATCGATTACTCGAAGGGCTTGCCGAAGGACGGGCCGCGCGCGGAACGGCTCAGCTCGTACGGCGTCATCTCCGACTCTAAGAACAATTTTTACGGCACGAACTTGAACGGCCAGTATATCATCCGGGTGGACGGCAAGACCCGAGACGTCACCCCGTTCCCGACGCCGACTCCCAACTCAGGGCCGCGGCGCGGCCACATGGACCCGCAGGACCGGCTGTGGTTTGCAGAATTTCGCGGCAACATGATCGGGAGGTTCGATAGCAAGACGGAGCAAATTCGGGAGTGGGCAGTTCCCCTTCCCTGGACCAATCCCTACGATGCCGTCATAGATAAGGATGGATACGTCTGGACGGGTGGAATGAGCAACGACTACGTTGCGCGGCTAAACACCAAAACAGATGAACTGGTCGCGTACCTGCTGCCGCGAACGACCAACATTCGGCGCGTGAACGTCGATAACTCCACCAGCCCGCCGACTTTCTGGGTGGGCAATAATAACGGCGCCGCGATCATCAAGGTCGAACCGCTGGAATAGGGATGACGGATTACGGTTTGTCCGGGTGGCCCCAGGCGGTTGCCCGCCCGAGGCTCCCACAGACCCGTACGTGCATTTTTGATGCATACGGTTCCTCGGATCATGGTCTCGCTGCGCGAGAATCGCGCACCCTATGCCGAGCAAACTTCGACTGTTTGGC